>JAPPHZ010000040.1 GCA_028820935.1 bacterium
TCGGCGACCCAGTAGCCGTCGCCGCCATGGTCGACCGCCTGGTCCACCACGCAGAGGTCATCGTTCTCAAAGGACAGAGCTACCGGCTCAGAGGCAAACGAAAGGAGGTCACCCACTAACCAACCCCCACGAAACCGCGCAACTTTCAACCGGCCTTGACATGCGTTCGCTTCGATGACATCAGCCGCCAAAGGGACCATGCACGAAGCAGACCCCAACGGCCACTCAGTTACAAACCCAGGAAAAGGGAATTGGTCTTGCGGACAGCCCCAACCCTATCAGAACCCGCCCCGCCCAATCCGTCAGCGGTCACCTGCGCACTCCGGGATGCTGGCGTATCGGGCCGGGACATCGCCGCATCTGGGGTGGCCAACCTTGGTAATTGGCCGAGGAGGCCGGGTGTGTATCCGGTGGTGACCGGCTCAAAGCGAGTGGTTATGGGGCGGACTGATACGGGCTGTCCCAACGTGTTGAGGGGTTCGGGTTGCACGTTTCTGGGCCGCCTGTTTGGGCGGGCTGTTCTATTGATTGGCATGTGCGGGTCGTGTATAAGCGCAGGCCAGGGGATGGCACGAGTCAAAACCTGATCGCAGGCACAACCTGACGTATTGGCGGATTCGACAAACGTACGACCGTGTATGTTGCTACGGGTTGTGCTGGGGCGGCAATCCATACCTCGTCGAAGTAGTCGGATTTGACAGTCTCGAACACTTCGAATGGGTAAGGGGGATCGGCGTAAGGGCCGAAGTGGTCATTAAGCTGCCACACGCCGTTTCCGTCGGCTATCAGCACAACCAGCCACTTAAGGTCGGGAGCATCGACCAACTGGTTGTCCTCCGTCTTCCTATCGACACATACCTGTATTGCGTCCAACAGTACCTTGAAATCGTCCCATGTGCCCTCCCTTGCGACTGACCCGAGCGTGTAAACGTAACCTGCCCCATCCGTAGCGGGTGAGGGCGGGGCCGTTAGCCTTACTCTTGGGATTACCTGCTCGTGCTCATGCAGTTGTGCCAGGCGCTCGCCGGCGACACGATACATCTGGTCTGGTGTTGCCTCCTCGTTTTCTGTGGCCACCAGTACAGGGATGATGTGATCGACTGTTCGGCCAACATAAGACTTGTGTCCGACGGTCCCGGCGATTAACACAGTCCATGCGTGTGTGAGTTCTGAAGCGGGCCACTTAGGACCGGGTTTCTTATGTATCTGTGACCAGAATCCTCTAAGCTCTGAAGCTGTGTGTTGGGTTACTTCGATGTCTGCTAGCCGGCCGTCGGCAAGGGTCGCTCGCCAGTCTGGTGTGCGACGCTTATGGGTAGTGCTGATGGGTTCGATGCTGGTTGGGTTCTCGATGGACTGGATGATGTCAGCGGCTAGGAGTTCGTCTTTTCTCATAGAATGGGGCACTCGCAGTAGACAAGGCCAACACATGCCTCGCAGCAAGGTCTAGCCCAACGGCTCCCAGTCATGATGGAACTCTCCGTTGGGAGCGTCGAAGTGTCACGTCGTGGGGAACGGGGGGCAGCGGATGGAATATGCGGAGATGAGAGCATTGACGGACACGCTCGACGGGTGTCGTCGCGCCCTCCCCACGGTTGCACAGAGGATCATCTACGCAGGGAGATCGGAATCGGCATTGATTATGAATCCTTCTTCCCATCTCGAATGCCATTCCCAAAGGTCTCCACTTACGTCAACACCCTCCCGAACCACGAGAAGAAATGGAGGTCGCCATTGGGCCATCTCGGGTTTTGGTTGTCAAGAGGTGGTGGGTTCTACTGGATGATTCCGGTTCGGAACCGTTCAGCGCTTTCGTCTTCCGAGGACGCCTCATGGTCGTAGCGGTCGGCGATTCGGTTGAGGATGCGTGCGGTGATCGGCCAGTGATCCTGGGCGCGTTGAGCTTGGTCACGGAAGTCGGCGGCGAGGGCTTTTTCCTGGATCCCGCCTTCGCCGGGTTTACGCCATGTCACGCCCCGGCTGTTTATCAGGGACAGTTCCACGCCGGTTTCGATTTCCGTGCGGCGGATCTCTTCGAGCAGGTCACGGACTATCTTCGCGGGCCTCATCTTTTCATTTGGATCGGTGATGGAGGCCAGCATCTGCCCGATCGTCTGCTCGCCTACGACTAGGCGGTCGGCGTCACGGAGCTTTTCGATCGCGTCGGTCACCCATTCGAGCAGGGCTGACAGTTCACCATTGTCGTCAGTATCGCTTGTGGGTGTCCAGGTCCACGAATGTAGCAACCGTCTCGCGTTCCGCGCCTTGCCGTCACTGTCTGATCCTTCTCTGGGACGGTTCTTTTCGTCGTTGTTCCGGTCGGGGTGGCGGGGTGGGAGAACCGTGCTGACAATGTCGACAAAGAAAGCCGGGTTGTGCTGGAGTTCTTGATGGAGGGTCTCAACCGGTGGGTTCTCATGGAAGGCAGGCAGGTAGTACCACTCGAGGGCCGCTAGCCGTTGCCTGCCGATAGCGTCCTGGTAACGGTTCAGGCCACGCAAGATGCGGCCTAGGCTGTGAGTGAGCCGGTCAGAGGAGACGGTGAGGGGGGACTCCAGTGCTTGGGCGGCGAGGAGGGCTGCCGTTTCTGACTTGATCCCGTATAGGGTGAAGAGTTCGACGGCGGTTCGGGTCTGTTGGGCGCCAAGAAGACGTTCAGCGGCCTGGTCAGCGAACTCGAAGTCTGGTCCGAGGCCGTAGGGACTGAACAGTTCCCAGTACTGTGCCTCTACGTCCGGGCCCAGCTTGGATGCTAGGTCCCATGCCTTTGGTTCTCTTGGAGCGGTGCGAAGCAGCAGGGCCTTTTGCCGGTTGGAGAGAACGCTGGAGTCGAGCAGTGTTTGTAGCCATGCCCATCCGGACTGGCGGAACTGCCTTTCGAGGTAGTACTGGGCGGTTTGGCGATCGGCGTCGGTGTCGTTGGCGAGCCAGTCGAGCATGGGGGCCTCAAGTTCTGCCCCGTAAGCGTCGTGTAGAGCGGTGCCAACCGCCCACGGGGCTGCGGCTGAGAGCTGTGAGCTCTCGGTGATGAGACGAGACACATCATCAAGTCCGGACTGTTCATAGACAGCGGCCACGGCTGCCCGTCGCAGCCCTGCGAGGTGTTGGTCATACTCCGCGGTGACGGCCTGAACCCCGGGTACCATCGGATAGTCATCTTCGAATAGCCAAAGATGTTCTACGACCGGGTCATGGATCTCGACTCGGGAGGCTACTTCTTCGATGCGGACCACTTCGGTCTCGGGGAGTGTCCAGCCAGCGTCTGGGAACGCCCGGTGCTTACGGACCATCTCCAGCATCTGCGTACGAAGTTCTCGCTCTCCCTCGACAGAGAAGACACCTTCGACAACACGTGATTCGATGGCGTCAACGACCCCGGCCCGGAGTTCGGCGAATAGGTTGGTCAACACCTCGATGAGGACACCGAATCGGGACGCATCTGTGCCTGCGTCTTGGATGGCGCTCTTAGCGAGCACCGTGGCGAACTCGTTGTAAACGGTTCCGAGCGCGGTTGTCTCGGTTTCCCAGTTACGGAAAGCCGGCTTTTGTAAGTCGGAAGATCCGAAACATCTTGTTCGTATCAACTCCACGATCAGTAGCCAGGAAGTATCGGGATGGTGTCGGCGCAAACGGTTCAGCGATTCGCTGTTACCGAACAGTGGCGCGGCAACGCTCGGGTGCGAAACGGAGAAGAGGCTGACCAGGCTGTCGAGCGGTTGGTTACTTGATCGGGTAAAGGGGTCGACGTCGGAGAGGGCAGCCAGGATGTCGGCCACGAGGTAGGAGTCGGAGGGAGACCAGGCAAGCCGCTCTAGAGCCCACAGCAGGTGAACATGAGGCGAGTGCGGTGCCTGAAACGAGTGGACCCCCTTGGGGTCGGTGAACATCGCAGCAAGTGGCGCGGAGTCGCCGGACAAGGCCTTCCGTATGGCGGTGAGGAAGACGTCGGGAGCGGCCTCGGCAAGGAGCGAGAGCACATCCGCCAACGACACCCACATGTCACCGGCGTTGCTGTCGTCGGGGTCGGGCAACAACTCTCGTACGATGTGGGAAGCCCAGATGTCGCCGTTGTAGCCTCTGGGCCCTCGGGCACGGTCTCCGTGAATGCTGAGTAGCACGAGGGTGCGCGCTAGCCCATCACGCAGGGTCGGGGAGTAAGCCCTCTCCCGTCCCAGGACATTCGCCATCCAACGCTTGTCGGCGTCTAGGTCGAGTGCTGGGTTGCGTTCTCCGAACACCCGCAGGGATACGTTCTTCAGCCTATCGAGGTCAAGTTTTGTCACGTGCTCGCCGAGGGAAAGCCAAGCGTCGGGTGACACGAGATACCAGCCGTGGTCCACATTCATGACCAATGGCGGTTCGTGACGGCTTAGTTCGTAGAAGACCTCTCGGAGGGTCTCGTAGGGTTCTCCAGCAAGGTCGCTCAGTATTGTCTGGTCTCCAGCATGGTCGTCTGCCCATCCACCAGCCAACAGAGCAACTTTGTGTTCTTTGGGAACCGGCGCCTTCGCCCAGTCCGGTGTGAGCAAAGCGGGGGTAAGAGCTAACTCATGTCGTAGTGTCTGCAAGCTGCGCCGAGCGAGGTAACCGCACCGTCTGGCCCTGTCCTCATCGTCCATTCCAGCGTCCCGGAGGGTATCCGCGACCGCTTCTGCATCAAGGCGGGGCAAGCTGATATCCGCCATGCCGGCCGGGCTATGAGTGATCGGTACCACGACATGATGGGGAGACGACGCCGGATACTCGTGTGCGAACTCGTATCGAGTTGGGACCAAGACCAAGGGGGACGACCACGCCAGCAACTCCCGCCACGACGCGTGGTCGTCTACCACCGCCATTCGAGCTAAGAGCTGCCGGCCCCCGAGCTCGTCGGCGCAGCCCGCGACAGCTGCACCGACAAATGCGCACACTTCGTCGACGCTCGCGCCATGGATAGTGGTGACCTGCGGATCCCGTCTCAGCCGGTCAACGAGGCCCTCCGCCTGATCGGCTCGACCCGCGAGAACCACCGAATGCGTGAGACAGGGTCTCGTCTGAGACGCCCACGCTCCCCACCACTGCTCAACCGGACGGTATCCGTACGGGTTGTAGCCCATCTCCCTTGCCAGCCAGGCGCGGGTGACAGGAGCCGCTTCCAACCAGGTGTGGAGATCGTCCAATCCGAAAGCTCGTACCCGCCGCCACCGCCGCTCAGCATTCCGATCCTTCTCCCAGTCACGGCGCTTATTCCAAGCGTTAACGACAAGGGCCACATAGGTGGCGGACTCAGAAGGCGAACCATCAGGTATAAGAGTCCCCTTCCCATAGTCTTGGTTTGCTTTTCTTTGAGCACCGCTCTTGCGGACTGCGATCTCCCACAGAGATAAACCGTCCGGTACCCACGGCGTGGACCCCGCCGACCTGACGATGCCGTCCCATCCATCCGAGTAGACCCCCTGGTCAGCCGGAAAATCAACCTCAACGAGGCCCGGTGTGGTCTCGAGGACGAGTTGCCTTATCAGCCTTGGCAGCTGAGTGGCCTCTACCCCCTGGAGTTGATCTCGGCTGACACTCAGGCTGGACAACTCGGCTTCCTCCTTACCCCAACCACGTGACCCGCGGAAGTCGTGCATACGTCAGCGGTCCCGCATCCCACGCAGACCCGCAGATACGAGGAGTATACTGCTTCGGCTGCACTATTTACATCAGACACTGCGAATATTTCGCATACGTGGTAAGATCGTCGCGGACGGCGAGGCGAAGCTCCAGTCCCGCGCCTCAGCCGCAAAGAGGTCACCAAACGAGAAACAGAACCCGAGGAGAGTTTCACCATGACCCTCGCGACGGAAGCATACGATACGCCACGGGCACCAAACAGGACCGAGGCCAAGCAGGCGGGCCACGCCGCCGAACTCCTCCAGGCCTACCTGGCAGGACACAGTGATGCCGCTGCGTCGCTGCAGGTATATGCGGCCGACCAACCGAGCGACCCACAGGTGATCGCCCTTCCCGCGCCCGCGGTTAGCCTGCTACGTGAAGTCCTGGCCGAGTTGGCAAAAGGTCGCGTAGTAACCGTTGCTGCCCCCCATAGCGAACTGACCACCCAGCAAGCCGCCGATCTGCTCAACGTCTCACGCCCATACCTAGTGAGTCTCCTCGAAAAGAGAGCTATCCCGTTCCGCCGCGTGGGCAACCGTCGACGAGTCCGGCTCGCCGACGTCCTCGCCTACCGCCGTCACGAAGAACTAGAACGCCAGCGGATACTCGACGAACTCACAGCCGAGGCTGAACATCTGGGCCTCGAGTACTGAGCCAACGCACACCACCGTGGTATACGACGCCAACGTCTTGCACCCGGCGTCGCTGCGCGACCTGCTAATCCGGCTCGCATGCACGGGCCTGTACCGCGCCAAGTGGACCAACGCCATCCTCGACGAGATGACTGCCAGCCTCATCCGAGCGAACCCCCAACTCGACCCAGCCCGCCTCGATCGAACCCGCCAACTCATGATCGCAGCCGTGCCCGACTGCCTCGTCACCGGATATGAACCCCTCATCAAAGCAGTCGCACTCCCCGACAAAGACGACCGCCACGTCGCCGCCGCGGCCATCCGATGCCGCGCCCAGATCATCGTCACAAACAACCTTCGGGACTTCCCCGACAGCGCCCTGAACCAATTCGACATCAAAGCACAAAGCCCTGACCACTTCGTCCACGACCTGCTCAAGACCGCATACGACCAAGTCGTACACACCATCACCAGACAAGCCGCAGCCCTCCACCGACCGCCACAGAGCTACAACCAACTGCTCAACCGCCTGGAACAGGTCGGACTCCCACAAACCGTCGCCGCAATCAGACACGGACCCCACGACCCACCAACCGAAACGCCTCCGACTCTATAGGACACTCTGGAATAACCCCGGCGGCTGGACACCGCGAGCACGGACTCCACTTCACGAATCGTCCCATCTGTGAGGAGTACTGGCGGAAACGCCCCTAGGAGCCATCTCAGGGTGCCACTACAGAACGAATGGCGCTGCGCTGAAACGTCCGTAGGTGGGGGTGAAATCCTGCTGTGGGGTCGAGCGAACTACTGCATTCATGGAACTCCACTTACCACCTACCCATATCCCCCCATTTGCCGCACTCGGCCACACCCACCACCCAACACCCCCTCCCACCCGCCCGGGGCCGGGCAGCGGCCGGGAAACGCCCTGGTCAAAGTGAAGCGTGCGCGCCTGCCCCGCCCATGTTCTGGTGGAGTCCGCAATCCGCCGGAGAGGCCGCAGTCACCGCCAACGACGGCCACAGGGGGCTGATGGTGTTCCTTACTTGGTAGAGGGAACTGCTACCGATCGTTGATCGGCTCATTCGGGGTTGATGTGTTGTGCCCAGGTTTCCATGAGTTGGCGGCGGCGGGCCAGGAGGTCGCTGCGTGCGTATGCCTGCTCGGCGGCGGTGCCGATGCGGTGCGCTAGGCATGCTTCGGCAAGCTCACGGGCAACGCCTCTCTCGCCGCACCAGTCTCGGAATGTACTGCGCATGCCGTGTAGGGTGCTGTTGACGATCGTCGAGATTCCCCGGTCTCGATCAGTGAATTTCCCCACCCTG
>JAPPHZ010000041.1 GCA_028820935.1 bacterium
CGGGAAAGCTGGCGGGGTTGGTCAGGGTCCCGAGCGAGCTGCCCGGAGACCCGCTGGAGTCGGTGTAGATGTGGGCGGTGAGGTCCGAAGAGCTGAAGCCGCTTTGGATAGCGTTGAATTCCACGTCAACGCTGCGCAGGCTGTAGCCGTAGCTGTTGGAGCCGGTGGTGAAGGCCTGAGCGACATCGTTGTCCAGAGATACATGACCATCGTCCGACTGGCCGGTGTTGCTGACCAGCGTCTGCGATGCCTGCTGCGCGTTAGCCTGCTCCGTGCTCAGCGCGAACACTACCGCCAGCAGCGCGAGGGCGAGAAGCGCCGCCCAAGGGCGCCTCACGAATCCGTTCCCGGAAGGAAGTGGGGGGGGGGGCTTCGCGCGCGGCCCGCCTCGACACTAATCCACACACATCATGCCTGATCATCTCAAGGCCTCCACATCCCATTGCCTATGCTACGATCTCCGCCCACATCCCGGCTACTCTAAACGCCGCAAATGGCCAGAATCAAGGAGAAAAGCCGAAACCCGCCTTGACTGGAGTTACCCCGCCTTTTCGAACACTTTGATGGTCCCCCGGTTTCGTGGAGTCAGCGATGTCGGTGAACGGAGACACCACTCCCGACGGGCGCTCTTGTCCTAACACCCCCAGACGTGTCGCGCAATCCCGCACCGCGCTCCCGCCTTTTTGCGCCTCCGCGGGCGTAGACACCCCGGCGGTGGCGGCCGCTCCGAGCAGCATCACGAACGTGAGCAATACCGCCATCCATCTCGCTGCGTCCTTACCTATACCTGTACCTCATCGGGGAATCGGGGCTGCTTTTGGCGGGTTTAATGGTTCCTTACTTTGGGGGCGCCGTGGCAGTGGGGGCTAAGCCCAGCATTCGTTCTGTGCTTGTTCGACTGTGATCGATGGGACTCCGGGGGTCGGGTGTTGGGTGACCAGGGTCACGCCTGTGTCGTGGAAGTCCAGGCCGGGGGTGTTCTCCGGTGTCCTGCCTGTTTTGGAGTATTCGACGATCGCGTCAACTCCGAGGGTCGCCATTTTGTGGGGATACTGCATCGATGTGGCGTCGATCTCGCCTGTGGCGACACGGCCTACTCCCTCACAGCTCCCGTCGATAGAAACGATCAGGACGTCGTTCTCCTTGCCTGCGTCTTTCAGCGCCAAGAACGCGCCGGCTGCGGCGGGCTCGTTGACCGTGTACACGACGTTGACTTCTGGATCTTGCCGTATCAGATCTTCCATAGCGGCGCGCCCCCCGGCTGCCGTGCCCATGGTGACAGCGCGCCCGACGATACGAGGATCGTCTTCGTCGTACATCGTGGTGGGGTCTCTGATGTCGACACCGAAGCCGCTCAGGAAGCCTTGGTTGCGCATAACATCCAACGTGATCCGGGCCTCGGACCCGTCCAGCGTAACGATCCTGACCGCAGGTACCGACACATCGGTCCTCGCTCGCGCCCATGCGCCTATCAACTCACCAGCCCTGAAGTTGTCCGTGGCGAAGGTGGCGTCAACAGAGTCCGGCGGGTCGAAGGGGGTATCTAGCGCGATGACCAATACACCAGCCTCTCGCGCCCTTCTCACTGTGTCGGTCAGAGCGGCCGGATCCGAAGGCGTGATGAGAATACCGGCAGCGCCGCTGGCGACCAGACTCTCGATTGCTTCGACCTGCGTCTCCCAGTCTCCGTCGTAGCTGCCCGCCATAGCGCGCAACTCGACATCCGCTTCTTCGGCTTGGCGGAGCGCGGCGTCTCTCATCGTCACGAAGAACGGGTTCGCGTCGGTCTTGGTGACGAGCCCGATCATCAGCCGATCCTCAGCGGCAGGATTCGTCACGCATCCAGCAACCGACACAGCAACCAGCACCCACGCCGCCCCTATCCGTGTCAAACGTCGCAAAACAGGAACACCCTAACCGCCATGCCAGCCGGTACGAACCGGGCCCGCCAAGACGGAGTGGATGCCGTTACGGCGACCCGACTTCGCAAGAACGTCGTGCAAGCCCGATCGTTCTCCGAGATGCTGGAACGCACCCTGCGCCGCTACGAGAACCGAGCTATCGAGGCCGCCGAGGTGATCGAATAACTGATCCAGCTGGCCAAAGAGATGCGTGAGGCCAACGCTCGAGGCGAGAATCTCGGACGCACCGAGGACGAATATGGTCTTCTCCGACGCTCTGGAAACCAACGACAGCGCCGTAGCCATCCTCGACGATCAGGTCCTGCGAACCATTGCTCAAGAGCTGGTCGAGAGGGTCCGCGACAACTGACCATCGACCGGACCTTGCGGGAAGACGTACCCGCCCGCCGCCGTGTTCTGGTCAAGCGCACCCTCCGCAAGTATGGCTACCCATCCGACAAAGCAGGAAAAGGCCACCCAAACCGTCCTACAACAGGCCGAAGTCCTCTCAGAGGCCCGGGCCGCCTAGCCCCCGCGGGGCCGGTACCCCTCGTTGACGACAGCTCCGCCGAGATTGTATGCGATGTGCAATCCCCCCGGTTTGTACTTTGTACACAATTCGTCATGTGCCGGATTCTGGGCTGTTTCAAGCCGTTGTTCCGTGACTGCTTGTCTAGCGTGTGAAGGGTACGTATCCGATAGGCGGAGGTTGCTCATGATCCAGGTGATCCGGAGGGTGTTCGTGGCGATCGCCGGAGGGCTGATGGTCCTTCTCGCTGTGGCCGGCTTCGCCCTCCCCGTCACTCCGGGCACCGCGCTTCTGGTCGGGGGTTTGCTCCTGTGGTCGACCGAGTTCAGGTGGGCGAAGGAAGTCCTCGTAAGGGTTCGCGCCTGGATCACGGACCAGTCTTCCAAGGGGAAGGACGGGGAGGGCCTCCGCTTCCGGCACCGAACCGGAACGGCCGGGCGCGCACATAGGGCCGAGTTCGGAGTCACTCATCGGCTCGGATGACCACGGACCTGATCGCTTCGACCGTGGCCACGTCCTACAGTCCGAGAGGGTCGGGCGCGCCCGCTCGGATGCCTCCAACCGGATCCGCCATCCTGCGGCCGGTAGGCATCGTTGAAGGTAGGGCGAGTTGACCGAGGTTCGGGAAGCGGGATGATCGCCGCCCGGTTTTGGCGCTCTCCATAGCCGGGGCAATAGTGCGCTGGTTGTGGAGGCTTGTAGCGCTTCTCGGGTTCGGTGGGTCTGCTCGCGGGCTGTTCGGCTGAGGTGGACGTGGACTCCGCCGAGGTCTCCGGGGACGACTTGAGGCTGCGGCTCAGGTTGCAGATCTGTAACCCAGACACACTGGGTTAAAGAGTATGCGCGTATAGGTGGGTTCCGGTGGTTGCCTTCAGCTTGTCGACCAGCGGGTCGGCCTTCAATGTCCCTGGTCAGGAGCAGTGACTCAATCCCTGGCGGTTGTGCCTTCCCCAGTTCAGGAGCTATCCGCGCACGCTCTAAGACAAGGGTGGTGGATGTCGGCCATCGTATCGAGGTGGCAGTGTCCGCTACGCCTGCCGGACTGCTAGGAGGCCCGGAGTGTCAACATCAGGTGATAGTCGCCCTGCCGACACCGTTAGCTGGCCGTGATGTGTTCGATAGGTCGTCTCGCAGTGTGGTAAAAGTTGGGCTGTCGCCTATATCGTGGCCGTATGATCGGGAGCGGTTCACGGTGGTCGACTATGAGGCGGCTCTCGCGGCGATGGTGGCCTGTCTTGAGGCCGGTGATCCGCTGATAGACGCGGAGGTTGTTGATGATCTGGATTGGCCTACCTACGACTGGCACAAGCCGAGGCATGAACGAGGTAACATGTCGGCACCGGCCGTCTCCGAGTGCTTCGATGAGCATCCGGAGCCCCCTACGCGGCTAGGTCGCAGTCCGGACGCGATTCGCTTGCAGCAACTGGCGACACCAGCGATGGGTGATCAACGCTGTCCCTCGTGCTGCTGATCTACTTCGTCTCCGCCAGATTCGATCCGGACCGTCGACCGCTTCACGATCGGATTGCTGGCACCATCGTGATCCGCTGGCCGGCCTGAGGCACGAACGGGCGCCGGTGCCCGTGTGAAGGCCACGAGTGGCCGTCCGGTTCGCCCGTGTCGACAGCGGGTAGCATTGGCGAGAGTGTGGATAGCCACGGCGTCGGTGGAGGGGTTGGTTTGGGCTTGGCGGAGGATCACGCGGCGGGGAACCTTGCTGGCTTAGCGGCGCGCGCTCACTCTCGGTACACGACCGTGGAGGCGGCGGCCACAGCCGCCCTTCGGGACGCGATACTGACGGGAGTGTTCCAGCCCGGCGAGCGGCTGCGCCAGCAGCGTCTGGCCGAGGATCTGATGGTGTCACGGGTTCCGGTCATTGGCGCTTTGCGGGCGCTCGAACAAGAGGGGTTGGTGACGCTCGTCCCTCATCGTGGAGCGACTGTGCGCATCCTCGAACCCGCCGAGATCCAAGAGACTTACCAGCTTCGCATCCTGTTGGAGACCTTCGCGTTGCGCAAAGCACTGCGGCGTATCACGACGCCCGAAACCGGAGAGTTGGCCGACCTCGCTCGCGAGATGGACGCTTCGGGGGACGGCGACCGGGCCGCCAGGCTCACTGAGCGGTTCTACCAGCGTATATACGCCATCGCCGGCTGTCCCCTCACCGCTGACATCGTGTCACGACTCCGCGCCAACGTAGGTCGCTACTGGCTGGGTCTCAGAGTGGTACACAAGCATCATTTGGCGCATAGCGTGATCGTCGATGCCATCCGTTCTGGCGACTCCGCGAAGGCTGAGCGGTGGATAGCCGATCACCTCACCCGAGTGTCAACCGAACTACAGGAACGGATCAGGAGAACCCGCCGTCTGCACACCGATGCCTCCACCTGATAGGAGCTGAGATGCCGTTACCCGCACCACGAACGCCGGAGATGCCACCGCTGCCTCCGATGCCGATCCCGCCGCCGATGGATGAGTTGCCGATGCCGCCCGAGCCGAGGCAGCTCAGAGGCGTCCACCGCACCCCGGAAATGCCTCAGTACCCACGCTAACGCCTTTCTAGCAGCTGATCTCTGAGCACCACAGCGAGAACGTCCCGCACATGATCAACGGTAAATCCCTGCTCGAAAGCCGTTTCCCGGATTTCGTGAGCCAAGTCATGGTTGCTGACGTGCTGGAAGGCGAGGTCTTCGATCTCGTAACCACGCATACCCTTGGCCTGATCATCAAGCCCCTGGGCTTCCCGCTCCGCCCAGCTCGTGGCCTTGACTGCTTCGGCGATCTTCTTGCCATAGTCCGTTAGCGTCCGTGGGCTAGCCGAACCGATGGGTGCGGCAGGCAACCGTTCGAATATCTTCTTGATATCCGCTCGAATCTCCCGCATGAACCCCTTGAGCTCGGTCAGGTTGGTATCCACCCTCCCGGTCCATCGTGCCCACTTCCAGAAGCCACCGACTAGAGCAACCACCACGATTGCTGCCGGAGCCACTATCCACTCCATGGGTCAGGAAGCAGCGGGTCTAGTCTGCTTCTGGTCGGCCTGGAGGAACATGGCCCGTGCCAGGTCCTGCGGGCTGCGAGGAGGCCGGACCTCCCCCACCCGCTGCTTCACGGACTTGCGGACTCTGCGGGGATGGCGCTGCGGTGGTCTGACAGCAGTCATCAGGGGTTGTTCCTTCCGTTTTGGGGTGTCGCCGTCGATACTAGTCACACACCTGGAACGAGACACCCGGAACAGGGCAGTTTCACAGGGAAAAGGACGCTGCTACCAGCCGTAACAGGATATGCGGAACAGGCTCAAGGGATCATCCAACTGTGTTCGGGACAGAGGCCCTTCACCGCCGCTCTGAGGAAGTAGTCCACCGTGTCCAGGTCCCAATCCTCCGGTGAGTCCCGGAACGCGACTAGTTCAATATCCCCCATGGGGCGCCGATGTCGAACTCGTAGCAGATAGCGTTGGCGACCTCGACCAGCCATCCGGGTTCGTAGAGGCTGAGCACGGGATGGATCGACATGAGCGCCTCGAACGTCTCCACATCGGTGAGGGTCGTCGCTGGCGCGGCAGCCTTCGGTGTGGTCGTTGTGGTGGTGGGTGACAGCCTCCGCCAATCCGGGGTGACAGTGACGGTCACCCCACCGGAGAGGAAGCTGTCATGAAGCCTGACCTGCGCCACCGTTGTGTCCAGTACAGACAGGGGCACGTCGAACAGCATCGACGAGTCGGTGCCCAACCCTGGGTTGATGCTCACAGGGGAATTGGTGGCGTAGGCGGACTCGTACTCGGCGCCGGCTACGATCAGCCGCTGTTCATCGGCAAGAAAGGTCTGCGGGTCGTCTTTCACGTTCGCGACCGATACCTCAACCAACACCCAAACGCCCAGCGGCACCTCTCGCGTGTCCGGCGGCGTCTCCGGCAGACCCACATAGTGGACTACGAACTCGAAGCTGCCGTCCCTGACCGGATCGCCGATTCCTGGAACCGTCGTAGTCGTGGACGCTCGAGTCGTGGCCGGCTGATCGGTGGCGGATTGCTCGAAGTCGCCACAAGCTGTCAGAACAACGAGAAACAGGAGGAGGGCGGCAAGGCGGGCCATGGTTGGCGGTCCCTTCGGTTGGGGTCTGGCATCCTTTGCCAACGAACACCCGCGACCGCAACCACCGAAGGGACCATGCACTGATGGTCCCCCGGTTTCGTGGAGTCAGCTCACTTGGATCAGTGGTGCGACAGC
>JAPPHZ010000042.1 GCA_028820935.1 bacterium
ACCCGGCCCAGGTTCATGACCGCGATGCGGTCGGACATGGTGAGGGCTTCCTCCTGGTCGTGGGTGACGTACACGAAGGTGGTGCCCAGATCGTGCTGGATGGCCTTCAGCTCCAGCTGCATCTCGCGCCGCAGCTTCACGTCCAGGGCCCCGAGCGGTTCGTCGAGCAACAGGGCAGACGGCCGGTTGACCAGAGCCCGGGCCAGGGCCACCCGCTGCTGCTGGCCTCCGGAGAGCTGGAAAGGCTTGCGCTTCTGGAACCCGGGCAGCCGGACGATCTCGAGTATCTCGGCCACCCGCTGGACGCGCTCCTTCTTCTTCACGCCGGAGACCCGCAGCCCGAACATCACGTTGTCCTCCACGTTCATGTGGGGGAACAGGGCGTAGTGCTGGAAGACCATGTTGACGTTGCGCTTGCTGGGCAGGTCCCCGCTGACGTCCTTGTCCCGCAGCAGAACCCGGCCGGCGTCCGGTACCTCGAAGCCGGCGATCATCCGCAGGCTGGTGGTCTTGCCGCACCCGCTCGGTCCCAGCAACGAGAAGAACTCCCCTTCACGGATGACGACGTCGACGTCGTCGACCGCCACCACCTCGCCGAAGGTCTTGGTTATGCCCTCAAGGTGGATCCCGACCTCGGATGTCACAGAAGAGCTAGCCGTCATGATCCGTCTCCTTGGTGCAGGGTGAAGGTTACCGATGATTCCCGTCCCGGTTCGTGGCATATACCGTGCATGGCCGCTATCCCGTCCCACGTCGGGGTCATCGCGGGCAGATCTCCGGTCTGGGGGTTGATATCGAAGGCCGGGAAGGCCCCGCTGGTCACGTGGAGACGCAGCTGATCACCGGGGCGGAGCAGCGCGGCGGTGGACTGCATCTGTATCTCGACCTCCGCCACACCGTCCTCGTCCCGAGCCTCGGCGAGATCCTCGGCCGTCATCCGCCTGATCCCGTCGCTGATGTTGAGCGAAGTGCCGTCGTGGACCAGGCATAGCCGGGTTACGTAGTCGGCTGAGACCGCCTCCGTGGCCGTCCACAGCCGGGCGGTGACCGGGCCGGCGAGGGTGACCTCCTCGGTGAAGGGCTCCGTCGAGTAGACAAGGATCTCGGGCAGCCTCTCCAGGAAATGCTGGCTGCGCGGACCGGCAGGCATGGCGTTCTCGTCGCAGCAGGTATGCCCACCCGCCGCTGCCACCGGGATGCGGGGGACGAAGTGGTAGAGGTCAGCCGGTTCCGGCTCCCCGGGAGGCGCCTCGTCGAGACGGCCGTCGCCACCCACCGTGTTGGCGGTTCCATCCGAGCGCAGGTAGAGGGTGGTCTCCGTCCCCGGGGGCGGCCACGACGGGACATCGTGCCATCGGTTCTCGTACAGCACGAAGTAGCGGACCCGGTTCTCGCCCGTCTGCGGGGTCTCGCCGTCGAGATGCCGATGGAAGAAGTCGACCTGGACCTGGTCGAGGGGGACCGTCCCTCTGGCCTGCGGCCCCAGGATCAGGTCTCCGATGCACTCCCCACCCGGGAGGTGTCCCCACGGACCGAGGATTAGCCATTGCTCGGGACCGTCCGGCCGGGCCGCCAGTTCCCGGTAGGCGACCAGGGCGCCTTCCAGGAACGTGTCGAACCATGCGCCTATGTGCAACACGGCACAGTTCACCGAGTCCATCCGGTGAAGGGCGCTCCGTTCCTTCCAGAAGGCGTCGTTGGTGGGGTGTTCCAGCCACTCCCGGTAGAACTCGGCGTGCTCCAGCGGCTCGAGGTCGGCCGGCGCCGCCGAGCCCAGCCAGGCAGCGGCCTGCGATGGTACGGCCCGGATGGCCCTGCCACGCGCCGTCAACCCGGGATCGCCCCGCCTCCTACCGGCTTCCATCATCAGGGCAGCCGTCCAATGGGGAACGAACAGGCGCAGCGCTCCCCCTTCGTACGTCCAGTGGCTGTAGAGGTCGGCGGCGGCCACCGTGGGAGAGATCGCTCCGAGGCTCGGGGGGCTCTCCACGGCCGCCAGATACTGCACCATTCCGGGATAGCTGGCCCCGTACATGCCGACCCGCCCGTTGGAGCCCTCGAGGCCGGCCGCCCACTCCACCGTGTCGTAGCCGTCCTCCAACTCGTTCAGGTAGGGCACGAACTCTCCGTCCGACCCGAACCTGCCCCGGACGTCCTGGACCACCACCACGAAGCCATGCCGCACGTACCAGCCCGGATGCAGGTAGTGGCCGTCGTGCACGAAATCCTTGCCGTAGGGGGTGCGGTGCAACAGGACCGGCCAGGGTCCGTCGCCGAGCGGTCGGTAGATATCGCTCCGCAGGGTGACTCCGTCCCTGGTCTGCATCTCGACGTTGCGTTCGAGATCAACGCCTGCCCAGGTGTGGGTCCGCCGCGAGTAGGGCTGCCGCAACGACGCCTTATCCGGCATCACACCTCCGGTCCTCTCCTGCCTCTCATCTCACTCCGTATCGGCGTCGGCCACGCCGAGCAGGCCGGCGGTCTGGCTCAGCACCTGGTACCGGCGCTCGAAGACCCGGCGCATGATTTCGGCGCCCACCACCACCAGCAGCGAGAGCGTCACGACGACCACCGAGATGGCGATGATCTGCGGTACTCGCACGGGGACCTGCAGCTCGGCCAGGACGAAGATCGGGAACGTGGTGACCGGACCGCTCACGAACACCGCCACCGCGTATTCGTTGAAGGAGATGATGAAGGAGATCACGTAGGCAGCCGCCAGGGCCGGCGCTATGAGCGGCAGGATGATGGTCCGGAAGGTCCGCCACCCGCTGGCGCCCAGGTCCTGGGCAGCCTCCTCGAGGTGGGCGTCGATACGCTGCAGTCGGGGTATCAGGATCAGGACGATCAGCGGCATCAGGACGACAACGTGGCCGATAGCCACTGCCGGCAACGACAGGGGGAACTCCAGAAAACCGTCCGTCAGGATATCGACGCTTCGGAAGGTGATCAGCAACGCCACGCCGAACACCAGATGGGGCACCACCAGCGGACTCAGCACGAGGGCCATGATCGGCGTCTTGGCCTTGAACTTGCGCCGGGCCAGGGGAATGGCCATCAGCAGGCCCACCACGATGGAGGCGGTGCTCGACATCAGGGCGATCGTGGCGCTGGTACGGATCGAGAGCAGGAGGCCGCGGTTGGTGAAGGCCGTCTCGTACCAGTTGAGACTGAACCCGACGAAGGGGAACGCGACGACGCTGCCCTCGTTGAACGAGAAGATGTAGAGCAAGGTGACGGGGGCGTACAGGAAGATGATCTCGAAGACGAATATCCCGATCAGGACCCACTTGGCCCACCTGGAGGTGGCGATGTCGATCATGATTCGGCCAACCTCCCGAAGCGCACCAGGCGCATGAACAGCAGCGCAAGGACGAACACCGCCATCACCAGCCACAACGAGAGCACGGATCCGGTCCTCCAGTCGAGACCCATACCGAACAGGTCGTCGATGGCGCTCCCGAACATGTAACCCCTGGTCCCACCCACCAGCTTGGGCACCACGAACTCCCCGATGGTCGGGATGAAGACGAAGAAGAACGAGGCCACCACTCCCGGGAGGCTGAGCGGGAATGTCACCTTCCAGAACGCCCGCCAGCGGCTTGCTCCCAGATCGGCGGCAGCCTCCAGCAGCCGGCGGTCCATGCTGATCATCGCCGCGAACATCGGCAGCATGACGAACGGGATCCACACGTATCCCAGCACGATCATGACCGGAATCTCCCCGAAGGCGAGACCCTCGATAGGATTCCCCTCCGCTCTCAGACCCGACCAGACGAGGAAGGAGTTGAGCACCCCCTGCCTGCCTAGCAGCACCTTCCAGGCCATCACCCGCATGAAGAAGTTGGTCATAAAGGGGGCGATCATCAGGAGCAACAGCGAGTACTTGTACTTGTCGGCGATCATCGCCAGGAAGTAGGCGATCGGGTAGGCCAGGATCACCACCACCACCGCCACGATCAGCGCCATCCGGAACGACTTGATGAACAGCAGCATGTAGACGTTCTCGCCGGTGAGGAAGATCCGCCAAGTTTCTAGGCTGACCCCCTCCTCCTTGGTGAAGGTCTCCAGAATCCCGACGCTGTAGGCGACGACCAGCGACACCGGGATCACGAAGAACAGCAGCAGCCAACCGAGCGGCAGCGCCAGCAGTGAACGGGTCACCCGGTCGCGGCGGCGCGCCAGGCTGGCCACGCGACCCCCCTTCTCAGAAGTGTCGTTCTCTGAAACCATGGCGCTCAAGGGTAGGGGTCGGCAGGTCTCACGGCCCGCCGGCCCGAGAGGATGCCGGACAGCGACAGGTTCTCACCGGCCACCGGCAACCCGGCACCCTCCTGGATCGTTGATTCGATTTGGGATCAGACTCCGGCCGCGGCCTTGACCTCGATCCACGCGTCGTTCAGCCTGTCGATGTTCTGCATCTTGTCGAGCAGCGACACCCCGTCCAGTGCGGCGGGGTCACCCAGTCCCATCACGTCCACCAGCAACGGATTGTCGACGGCGGTCGCCTTCAGGTTGGAGTTCCCGAAGTTGAACTTGTTCGAGATGGTCAGGGCCGCCTCGACGCTGACCGCCGCGTTGACCCACTCGTGGGCGTGGTAGTACTGATCGGCATCGGCCATCAGGAAGTAACCGCACGAGAACCCGATGAAGCCCTCGTCCGGGGTGATGAAGGCGATATCGACGCCCTGCTTGGTCAGTTCGATCCACTGGGTGGGCGCGACGTAGGACGCCACGATGTTGCCCGTGGCCAGGTCGGTCTGGTTGGTGGCCAGATCGCTGTACAGGGCAGCCGGCACGATCCTGATCTTCCGCTTCATGAACTCGACCAGACGGTCCAGTTCTTCCTCGGTCGGATCGAGGGGGTTGGCCACGTTGTTCTCGGGCAGCTTCCCGGCCACCACGAACCACTCGGCCGAGTCCGTCCAGGTGACCTTCCCCGCCAGGTCCTCATCGAAGAGGATGGAGTAGGAGTTCTCCTTGGGCGTGTACAGGTCGGCCCGGTAGATCGGGATCGCGAGCCCGTACAGCAACGGAATGGCGTACTGGTTGCCGTCGCGGGAGGTAGCCGCCGTCAGGTTGGGGTTCAGATCCGCGAAGTTGGGGATCAGACTCGTATCCCACGGCTGCACCAGACCCTCGCTCACCGCGGTGTCGAACACCGCGAAGCACGGGTTCCAGATGTCCGGCTCGATGGCGCCCAACTGCAACTCGCCGAGGGAAGCGAAGCTTCCGGCGGTGGCGGCGAACTGCGGATGCGGGAACCTTCCCAGGTAGCCGGGCCACTGGGTGGGAACTTCCCGCCCAGGTGGGGCGTAGATGAGAAGGTCGGCGCCGTTCTCCGCCGCCAAACCCGCCTCGCGCATGCCCATGGTTGTGGTGGGGGCCTCTCCCTCAACCTCGACCTCGACGATCTTCTCCTCGATGACCGTTTCGGTGACGACCCTCTCCTCGATGACGGTCTCGGTCACCACCACCGTCTCGGGCGGAGCATCCTCGCCGCAAGCGGCCAGAGCGGCCGGCATGGCGCCCGCGACGAGCGCCCCTTTGCCCGCTAGCTTGACGAAATCCCTCCTGCTAATCGGATCGCGGCCATCAGACATGGGCACCCCTCCTCCGGGTCGCTTGATCGATTATCGCCCGGGGGGGATGCACGCGCAACTGGTTTGCCGGTCTGATTGCGGAACGGGCCAGACCGCCGGTTCAACCACCTGCTTCACACTTGCGGTGATCTGAGGTCAGAGCGATACGCGGCCCTAGTTTTACACTGATTCAGAGGGTTTGCATTAACCTGTCGAAGTCAGATAGATCGCGCAAGCCGTTTCCGGTGTGTTACTAGCCGGCCCGTTCGATGCGGAGCTCGACTCCCTGGTTCTTCCAGACGTGGTCGCCGGCCCGGCGGAAGGCTCCCATGTCATCGGTTGCCACCCGGGCGAAGATGTTGGTGAGACCCACCCCTCCCGTGTCGCTGTAGAACATGGCGATGATCATGCGGTCGGGCCAGTAGGCGATGTTGCCCGCCTTCTGTGCCTTGGACTGGTTCTCGGGACCCAGGTAGGTCCGGATCGGGAACATCAACTCATCGCCGGCCAGGCGAGCATGGTTGACGGTGCCGGAGAGGGGGAGCAGGTCACGGATGGCAGAGGCGGTCACCGGCGCTTCGTCGAGGAGGAGCGTGGCCCGGATCTCCTCGCCGGCCACCTTGATCACTATGTCCGCGTCGCGGTCAGCTGGTCCTTCGATGATGCGGATCCCGGCTAGGCCGGCTTCGTCTCGGGCCGCAGCGGTGATCACGGTGGGCGGTTCCACCACCAACTCGGTCTTGCCTCGGCGGGCGACGGCCCTGATGTCCTCGGTGGTCAATACCCGGCGCATCGGATCATCCTTCTCCAAGAGCCTCGAGCGCTACGCGGTGTCCGATCTCCACCTCCGCTTCGCTGCCCGCGAGGATAAGCCGCCCGGTGGCGCCATGCAGTCTCACCAGCACCATGCGGAGCGAGGTTTGTTTCTCCACCTCGTTGGCCGCCAGCGCCACGTACGCGGCCGGCTCGGTCTCCACGACCAGCATGGCGTCGCCTTCCCGGAGCCGGTCGCGGATGCCCATCCGGTTCACCAGCCCGGCCTCCGCCCCGGTCACGTTGTTGATGACCCGCGTGGTCACCAGGGAGGGCGCGATACCGGGCGCCGAGGAACTGCCGATCATCCCCAACATGATCGTTCCCGCCTGGCGGACCGCGTCAGGATTGGCCGAATGGAGTTCGAGCGTCCCGTACCTCCGCTCGGCGACCAGCATCGAGGAGGAGTTCTCGGTGTTCTTGAGCGCGGCGTTGGCCAGCGAGAACACCAGGGTGGCAGGCGCCACCTCCACGTACAGCTGCGACATCCCCTCCAATGCCGTGCCATCCGGGTCGTCCCTTCCTACATAGGCCGCCCAGGCAGGCTGCATCTTGTCGACATACACGTAGGCGCGCAGGGAGTTGCCACCCCCGCCACCTGATTGCCCCGGACTCGTCACCTCATCCTCCCGGGTCGTGGCTTGCTTCGTCGACGATGCCGACGATTGTCGCGTCGGTCGGCGCCGACGCGGTGGATTCCGGGATCCTCGCCGCGGTTCCCTGAGCAACCAGCACCAGATCTCCCGACCCGGCGCCCACGGCGTCCATCGCCACGAACGACGAGGCGGGGTCGCCGCCCTCCGGCCGCACCACCAGCAGCTTGGCTCCTCCCATCCCGCCGGCCCGCACCGTCACGACGGTGCTTCCCGTAACACGGCACAACAACATCTAGGTACCCTCGCTTTCGCTCCGCCTGCGATTCCCGGCTGTCCCGCCTATCGGTAGGACAGGCGCGGGGATCAGCCGTCGAGCAGAGCGCTCACCTTCCCCAAGTCCTCATGGGGCTTGGGAATCAGGTGGGCTGCGACGAGTTCCCCGACCTTCTTGGCCGCGGAGGCGCCTACGTCCACCGCCGACTTCACCGCACCGACCTCGCCCTGCACCATGACCGTGACGTACCCGCCCCCGATCACGTCGCGCCCGACGACCTCGACACGAGCTGCCTTGGCCATCGCGTCGGTCGCTTCGATGGCGCCGACCAACCCACGGGTCTCGATCAACCCTAGAGCACCTTCCATGATCCGAACCTCCTCAGTTGCCTTCGTACCAATCGTTGAATCCGCGCCCGATATTGACGTGCACGTTCTTGGTCTCCAAATACTCGTGGAGCGACTCCAGACCCAAATCGTGGCCGGTGCCACTCTCCTTGTAGCCGCCGAAGGGCGCCTCGCTCGGATACACGCCGAAGTGGTTTACCCAGATCGAGCCCGCTTCCAAGTCCCGTGCCACTCTATGCGCCTTGCCTACATCGGTGGTCCATATCCCGGCGGCTAATCCATAGCGGACGTCGTTGGCCAGCCGGACCGCCTCCTCCTCGCCGCTGAACGGCATCACCACCGCCACCGGGCCGAATATCTCCTCCTGCGCGATCCTGAACCCGGGCTCGACGTTGACGAAGCAGGTCGGCCTGATGAAGTTACCCCGGGCGAGCGAGGGGTCGTCAGGCGGGGCGCCGCCCCCTAGGACCGTCGCTCCCTCCGCCCTGCCGATGTCCACGTACTCGTAGACCCGCTCCAGCTGCCGTTCGTTCACCAGCGGACCCAACTGCGTCTCCCACCGCCACGGCAGCCCGATCCGGATGGATGCCGCCCTGGCCGCGAAGCGTTCCACGAACTCGTCGTAGACCGTCCGCTCCACGAGAATCCTGGATCCGGCGGAGCAGACCTGGCCCTGCGCCAGGTAGATACCGAACAGGGCGCCGCTCACCGCCCGGTCCAGGTCGGCGTCGGCGAACACGATCGACGGCGACTTCCCTCCCAGTTCCAGGGAGACCCGTTTGATCGTCCCGGCCGATCCCCGCATCACCGAGCGGCCCACGACGGTCGAGCCCGTGAAGGCGATCTTGTCGACCCCCCGGTGCTCGACCAAGGCCTGGCCGGCGACCTCTCCGGCGCCCGGGACCACGTTGAACACGCCGGGCGGGAGACCGGCCTCCAGGCAGATGCGGCCCAACTCCAGGCACGACAACGGGGCGAGTTCCGGAGGCTTCAACACCACGGTGTTCCCGGCCGCCAGCGCCGCGGCCGCCTTCCGGCAGGCGATGTGGAGAGGGAAGTTCCACGGGATGATCATCCCCACCACCCCCATCGGCTCCTTGCGCACGTAGTCCAGGGAGTCCTGCGGGAGCGCCAGCACCCTACCGTCGATGGCTCGTACCAGGCCCTGGAAGAACCGGAAGGGATCCCAGGATGCCGGAAGGTCGATCAGGGTGGTCTCCCTGATGGGCCGCCCCACGTCCTGGCTTTCCACCTTGGCCAGGAACTCGTGCTCCTGCTCGATACGCTCGGCAACCCTGAGCAGGAGATCGGCGCGCTCGGCCGGATCGAGGACGCGCCACTCGCGGTAGGCCCGCCTGGCGGCCCGGACCGCCAGGTCGACGTCATCGGTGGCGGCGGAAGCCACCTCCACGATGGTCTCGTTGGTCGCCGGGTCGACGGAACGGTTGGTGGCCCCTCCGGTTGCGTCCCGGAACTCGCCGTCGATCAGGAGCTTCGGGTGCATGCGGGCGGGGTCCGGCAGTCCCTCGAAGCGGGGTCCGGCGCTCGTGGTCGCCGTCGGCGACGCCGGCGCCGCGTCTCCAGCCGTGACCGCCGGAGCGCGGACCGGAGGCTGAGCCGGAGGAGGCGGGGCGGGACGAGGTCCGTCTGCCGCAGGAGGCCGGGGAGCGGCCAAGCTGGAGCCCTCTACCAACCGCACCCCCAGCCGGTGCGCCTCGTCGAGGGCGGCGTCGGTCAGGACCGTCCCCTCGCGCATCATCAACTCGAACTCGCCCACCCCGGCCAGTTCGCGGATGTCCTCGGTGGTCACGAAGCGCCTCATGGCAGCCCGGCCTCAGACCAGCTCATCGACTATCCCTCGCGCTTCGGACAGGGTCAGAATCCGGTACGGATCCTGGAGAACCCGCTCGCGGAAGTCCGCCACCGTCCAAGGATCACCCCCGTACTCCCGGTCCTGGTCGGTCAGCTCCTTGGGTTGGAGTAGGGCATCGGGAGTGTGGATGCATGCCACCTCCTGGGAGGTCATCCCGTCCGGCGCCAGCCCGATCCACATCAGTCCCAGGTCGGGGCGGGCCAGGAAGAAGGGGGGAACTCCGAGATCGAAGCCGCGCGTTGCCAGGCTGTCGATCAGGAGCGGAGCCAGGTCGTGGGGATGCAGGTCGGTGTGGAGATAGGTATGGAAGTGCTCGGTCTCGTCATCGGCGTACCATCCCAAGACCTGCTGCCAATGGTCGGACGCGATGTAGGAGAGGATGCCCTCCCGATCCGCATCGGTGGCCCTTCTCGGACCCACATCGGCCAGGTAGCTGCGCTCCCCCTCGTCGGTCCAGACGTCCAGGAAGTCCTCGTGGTGGTCGGCAATCACCGACGAGTCGTCGTATCGCCATACCACGTTGAGCACCGGCCTGGTCTCCGGGTAGATCTTGATCCAGCCCCATTCGCCTACGAACGCGTGGCCCACGTTGCGAACCCTGCGGCCGATCCGGTCCAGATACTCCACGAAGAGGAACTCGAGCGAGAGCGGATGGACCACGGTGGTCACCTTGGCCTCGAAGAAGCTCACTCCAGGATCGTCCAGCAGGGCCTGGGCGTCCGCCCAGACGTCCGACCGGAAGAAGTCGAGGAGCCCGTCCCGCAGCGTCGTAGGCATCCGGCCGGCCTGTTCTAGCCCGGCCGGTCCGGTACTGGGTGACCTCGCGGAACGGTCACAGGTGGATGACTTGCTGCGTCTCGGCCGACTCGTAGGCGGCGAACACCACCTCCATCGTCTTGGCGTTGTCGGACGCCACGGTGACCGGTGGGATGCCGTTGTCCAGGTAGTCGAGAAATGCCATATAGCACCCCACGGTGCCCTCCCGGAGTTCGTCGGCCGGCCAGGGCGCCGAGTACCCGACGGTGTGCCCGCCCGGGGGCTTGGTGTCCGTGGGGGGATAGTGCCAGCCCTCCAGGCCCGCCTTGTCGGTGTACAGCTTGTAGGGGTGGTCAGGCTGGTTGATGAAGATCGAGCCGATGGTGCCGTCAATGCGCATACGCATCACGTACTGGTCGCCGCGGGCCGACACCCAGCACTCATCGATGCGGGCGATCACCCCGTTGTCGAACTCCATCGTGATCATGGCGAAGTTCTCGCCGGCCAGCTGCTGGGTTGCGATCTGGCGGGTCATGGCGTGCACCCTCACCACGTCGGCGTCGACCAGATGCCGGATCACGTCGATGTAGTGGACGTCCTGCTCGTACATGAGAAAGCGTTCCTGGTCGCGCCGGTAGGTGGGGTCGATGTCGTTGATGAACTCCTCGACCCGCACGTGGAAGAGGTCGCCGATCAGCCCGGCGTCGATCCGCTGCTTGGCATCGACCAGGTCGGGGTACCACCAGAAGTTCTCGGCGATCATGAACTTGATCCCGCTGTCCTCCACCACCTGGACCAGCTCCGCCACCTCCTCCGGTGAGGCGGCCATCGGCTTCTCGCATATGACATGAACGCCGGCCGCGGCGGCCGCCTTGGTGACCGCCAGGTGGAGGAAGGGCGGCACGCAGACGGAGACGATGTCCAGGTCGGCCTGCTCGATCATTTCCTCGAAGGGGCCGTAGACCTCGGGGATCCCGTACTCGTCCGCCCTGAGCTGGGCCAGGTCCATGTCCAGGTCGGCGATCGCCACCGTCTCAACGCCCTCGACGCGTTGCTGGACGGGCAGGTGGTAGACCGAGGCGGCGAAACCCGCCCCCACGCATCCGACCCTGTAGTTACCGTCGCGTTCGGCCACCTGCTCCTCCTCGATTCCCGCTAGTCGGTCATTTCCTCGTACTTGCTGCTTATGTCATCCCACGGGACCAGAGTGTCGGCCCACCAATGGAGGCGGCCCAGGTAGACGCTCAGCTCGTGGGTGTAGGCCAGGTACTCCTCGCGTGTCTCCATGTGGTCCAGCGCGTCCAGAGAGCCCCGCACCAGCGCCACGCTGTCGTCGAGCCCGTACCAGTTGTGGAGAATGCCCAATTGCGCATCGCAGAACATCCGCACCACCTGCTTGAGCGTCTCCAGGTCGAGCGACTCGTCCCGGCCGGCGTTGCGTAGCACGGCCATGTCGTCGGCGAAGGCCCTCGTGTTCTCCTCGGCGCAGATGATCATCGGCCATCCGTACCCCTTGGTCCCCCGCCGGGTCGTGAGCCTCCTGACCTCCTCCGGCATCTCGTACCAGATGGCGTTGGTGGCGCGGTTCAGCACTTCAACGGTGTTGGCAACCCTGTAGTCCATGAGTCATCCCATCCTATCGGTCTCCGCCGCGGCGGTGCCAGCCCCCGATTTGGTCAGGCTGCCTTCATGGCGAGGGTGAGAGCACGTGCCGGGTTGTCGATGACGGCTCCGTAGACGGTGTCGATCGGCATGCCCCGCTCCCTGAGCGACGGGAGGATGACGTTCATGATGTGGTCCCAGCCCGGGCCGCCGAAGCTGGACAGGCGGGCCTTCAGGCCGATGTCGTGCGCGAAGAGGAGCTTGTCGGCCAGACCGTCCTCCACCATCCACTCGACCGTGGACATCCGGTCCTCGTCGGATACGTATACCCCGTCGGTCGGGCAAGGATGGCCCCAGTCGTCCAACTCCAGGAAGGTGTCGAAGGCGGCGATCTCCTCCAGATAGGGCCGGTCGTCGGTGCACAGGTCCAGGTGGCCGGCGATGACCCGGCTGGGATGCACGCCGTGGCCCTCGATCAGGAACTCGAGAATGGACGGCATCAGGCGCTGCTCGTGGAGCGCATGGATCTGGATGGCCGCACCGGTGGCGTGGTGGGTGATGGCGGCGGCCTCCAGGACCTTCCATTCGTTGGGCGTCACCGGGTCGGAGGTGCCGATCTCCCCGATGATCCCGCAGCGGATGTCGGTCCCGTCGGCGCCGGTGGTGATGTCACCGATCATTCCCTCTGCCAACTCCTCGGCGGTCATCGAGTCCACGTACCAGGGATGGGCATGGTCGACGTAGTACCCGGTGCCCGAGATGATGTTGATCCCGACATCGTCGGCGACCTTCTTCAATCCCCACACGTCCCTGCCGAGACCGAGGTTCGACGAGTCGACCACGCTCTGGCCCAGGGCCATCTTGAACCGCCTGATCTCCTGCGCGGTGAGCCTCCAGTCGGTGTTGATCAGGTTGTCGCGGCTGCGGTACGGAAACTCCCGGAGCAGCGCGGCGTTATGGGGCGTGACGGGGACGTACGAATCGGAACCCAAGCCCCGATGTGACCCTTCCAGGAACCACATCAGGCAGGTGAACAGCAGATGCTCGTGCATCATGGTCACGCCGAGTTGGTGAGGCTCGATGGGACCGTTGACCGTGATGATCTTGCCTGGGTCTCTCATGGTTTCTCCGTCGGCTCGTCCCGTGACACTCGGAAGGGTACCGAAAAATGTCCGGGTGGCCCGATATTCGGCTACAAACCCCACGTAATGCCAGCGCGGGCCAACCTAAACCCGTCTTTGAGCACCCTCCAGGACGGGCCCGGAGCGAGAGGTGTTACCGCTCGGAGTGGCGGGCCGGCATTAGAACAGGCCGGATACCTTGACGCGGACGCCCTCCGCGTCGGACTCGACAATGACAGTTATGTTCTCCACCCCGGGGTTGAACACCCAGATGGCCCGGTCGACACCGGCCTCAGTCCTTACGTCGAGAGGCGGTTCGAGGGCATCCGTGAAGAAGTCGATGAGCTCGTCGAAACCTGCGGTCACCTCGAAGAAGACGTCGGTGCCCGCCCCTGTGGGTTCCCAATAGGCGGAGGTCACGCCGGGAGGGACCAGCTCGGGCGGGAGTCTCTCCGGGAGTCCTTCGGTGGGCGCGGCCACGGTCGTCGGCGGCAGCGTGGTCATGGACGCCGGCCGGGTGGTGGTGGGAGCGGAGGTCGTGGCGGTGGTGGTCGGGCCGGCGTCACCGCCGCACGCGGTGAAGAGTAGAAGGGCGATCGCCGGAACTACATGGCGTTTCATCAACCCTCCCGGTGATCCGAAAACGATCAGTCTGTCGCCGATCCTAGCCCCCGATCGATGGGGCGGTCGGTGGTGACAGGTGACGGATCGCGCGGCAGTGGGTAGCATCCGCGGCGCGTCTGTAGAGGAACCGGATGGCCAGAAGTAGTCGTCGGCGAGGTGTCTCGCCCCCGGCGCGAACTCCGAAGCAGTCGTTGCTGGTCGCACAGGCCGCCTTCGTCCCGGTGATCCTGGCGATCGTCTGGTACTTGGTCACCAGGGAGACCCAGCTGGACCCTATGAGCCTGCCCTCGTCGTTACGCCTGTTCTTTACGACCGACAGTTCGGGCCTTACCCGCATCGACCCGGTGTACCTGCCCCCGCCCGAAGCGGTCTACAACAGCGCGATCGAACTCTCCGACATTCTCCCCGGCGCCCTCTGGATCTCGATGCGGATCGTGCTGCTAGGCCTCGCCATCGGGGGTGCAGCCGGCATCGCCACCGGCCTCATCCTCGGCTATAGCCCGACGATCCGGCGGTACTTCGAGGCCACGCTCGACAACCTGGTGCGCCCGGTCCCGTTCATCGCGTTCATCTACTTGTTCATCCTCTGGTTCAGGGTCGAGGCGGTCCGGCTCGTCGTGCTGGTGGCCATCGGGATATTCCTGCTTCTGAGCCTGACGACTCTCGAGGCGGTACGGAACGTCCCTCAGATCTACGTCAAGGCGGCCCTGACCGCCGGGGCGGAACGGTTCCGCATCTACCGAACCGTTGTCGTACCGGCCATCACGCCGCACCTGATCGCTTCCGTGCGGTTGGGAGCCGCCTACGCCTGGGGGCTGCTCGTCGCAGCCGAGCTGGCCGGTAGCCAGCAGGGTCTGGGCTACATCCTGATCAGCCGGGTCAACTTCTACCTGGACACGGCTTCAGCGGTGCTCATCGTGCTCATCTTCTGCTCGCTGGCGGTGGTCTTCGACCAATCGGTGCGGTACGCCGCCGGTCGACTGACCAGGTGGAGCCCTCGGGCGAGGAGAGGAATGGTCGGCCACATGTTGGGGAATTGACGCGAGATGCGGCGACTTGGCCTCCTACGGTCCAGAACGGAGAGGAGAGACGTTCAACTCCAGATCCAACCGGTGACCGCCGGACCGGCGCGCCGGCTGGCCGAGGCGTCGGTGGTGCCGCTCGTCTTGGTAGCGGTCTGGTATGCGCTGACTCGGAACATCCTCGATTCCGGCATATACCCCGGCCCGGACAAGGTGATCGCCTCCCTGGTGGAGATCATCGATCTCATCCCCTCTGCTACCTGGGTGTCGCTGCGCATGGTGTTGCTGGGAATGGCGGTGGGTAGCGTCGCCGGGTTGGCCACGGGCATCGTCTTCGGTTACAGCGCGTTCATCCGTCGGTTCTTCGAGGCAACCCTCGACAACCTGGTCCGTCCCGTTCCGTTGTTCGCGCTGATCCCGTTCTTCATCCTCTGGTTCGGAGTCGGGTACGCGCCCCAGGTGTCTCTGGTCGCGCTGGCCATGTTCCTCCTGTGGACGCTTGTCACCTTGGAGGCCATACGCAACGTCCCGCACATCTATATGCAGGCCGCCCTTACCACGGGAGCGAGCCGCTTTCACATCTACCGGACGGTGGTCGTGCCGGCCATCATCCCGCACCTGGTGGGCTCTCTCCGCCTGGCCGCAGCCTCTGCCTGGGGCCTCGATGCGGCCGTGGAACTCATAGGCGGTTCCCGGACCGGACTGGGCTTCATCCTGCTGGTCCGTAACCAGTATCTCGATCCGGCCGGAATGATGATGATCGTGTTCATCTTCTGCACGATGGCGATCATCTTCGACCAGACGGTTCGCCTTATTTCGGCGAGAATAATTCGCTGGAGCCCACGCAGCGACCGCGGCCTCGTAGGTAGCATGCTCGGTAACTAAGTGGGAAGTAGGCTGCCGGCGCGGCCTAATGCGGCCTAATTGATGCACCGGCAGGAGAGTACGCACTCCCACGCGATGGGAGGCAAAATGCGACGCTCACCCAGGAAATGGCTCTTCATCCCGATCATGATGGTCCTAGCCCTGATGGCGACGGCTTGCGGGAGCGACGAACCTGCCGCAACTACGGCCGCGCCCACCACGGCCGCGCCCACCACCACCGCCGCGCCGACCACCACGGCCGCACCCACCACCACGGCGGCACCCACCACCACGGCGGCGCCCGCGCCCACCACCACCGCCGCTCCCCCCGAGACTGTGGTGGTCCGGGAGGTAATCCGCGAGGTGGTCGTGGAGCCGGAGGAAGAGGAGATGGGTCCGATGATCCCGGACGCCCCGCTCGTGACGGTGCGGATCAACGGCGGACCTTTCTATCCGTTCAACCTCTGGGCCGCATCCAAGGAGTTGGGCATCGCCGACGAACTCAACATCGAGTTGGACATATCTAGCCAGGGGTTCTTCCCGACCGCCGCGCTGAAGCGGGGCGAGTTCGACGTGATCGCCTCGTGCCCGGCCTGCGCGTTCGGCGTGTACGAGAGCATTCCGGAGTTCCGCAACTGGATCACGTCCTACCAGTGGAGGGGATTCCAGCTGATCGGCCGCGCCGATCCCGAGACCGGCGCCGCGGTACACAAGCCTTGGATCGACTTCTTCGTCGACGCCGGCGGCGACCTGGAGCAAGCCAACCGGGAGTTCGCGGCATCGCTCGCCGGACGGAGCTTCGCGATCTGGGATCCTGGTGGCATCGCGACGCTCAAGGCCCTGATCGAGCAGGGCGGGTTGACCCTCGACGATATCGAGATCATTGGCTTCGCCGACATCAACGTGGCCTCGACTTCGTTCATAGCCGGCGAGGGTGACTACCACTCCGGTGACAGCATCCAGATGCACCGAATGCTGACCGCACCCGACCTGAGAGACAAGTTCGTATCGGCTGCCCCGTTCCAGGCCTACGGCTCGACCGGGTTGTGGTACAGCACCTTCGCGTCCACCCAGGACTGGCTCGACGCCAACGAGGAAACGGCGCTGCGAATGCTGGCGATCTGGTATCGGACCACCCGGTACCTGCACAACCGTACCGCCGACGTGCTCCCGCCCATGCACGAGGCGGTGCGCCGGGCCGGCGGAGTCCTGGTGGACGACGAGACGCTCAAGGCCGAGTTGTTCAACATCGAGGACTTCGTGCGGTACCAGGATGCGTGGGATCACTACTTCGCCGACGGTTCGCCCACCAACATGGACCTGTCCATCGCGCTTACGCACAAGAACGCGGTGGAGGCAGGGACCGTGGCGGCCGACTCAGACTGGCGGATCTTCGAGGTCGAGAAGGATTGGTTCCAGAAACTCATGGCCAGACAGGACCTCGTCAACTGGATCATGAAACCGCTGTAGGACAGCCAAGCGAGGAGGGTGCTGAAAAAGACGGGGATGGATTGGCCTGCGGCCCCTTGAACTGGGGCTTCATTACCGACTATCAGGCCAACTGGACATTTTTCAGTACCGTCCGAGAACAGGCCCCGGACCGGAGCCGGGGCCTGTTCCGCGCACCGGACCGCTCAAAGGAGAGAGAAGCAAGTGACCGACGTCAGCGGGAGGGTGGCAACCGGTTTCGAGCCGGTGGTGGAGGCCTTCGAGGAGAACTTCGCCGTCCGGGGCGAGGTGGGAGCCGAGTTCTGTGCCTACGTGGGGGGCGAGCCGGTGGTCGACATCTGGGCCGGGACGGCCGCGCCGGGGAGGCCGTGGCGCGAGGACACGTTGGTGCCGGTGTTCTCGGTCACCAAGGGCCCGACCGCCCTGGTGGCCCAGATGCTGGTTGACCGAGGCCTCATGGACCTGGACACCCCGGTTTGCGAATACTGGCCGGAGTTTGCGGCCGGGGGCAAGGGTGATGCTCGGGTGCGGGAGGTTCTAGGCCACACGGTGGGACTTCCGTCCTTCCCCGACTACTGGAACCTGGTGAGCTTCGACGCTACGGAGGGATGGCACCGGTATGGAGAGATCTCGTCGAGGCTGGCCGCTGCTCCCCTCGCCTGGGAACCGGGTGCCCGGGTGGGTTACCACTCCATCACCTACGGCTGGCTGGTGGCGGAACTGGTGCGGCGGATCGACGGTCGGACGCTGGGCGCCTTCTTCGCCGAGGAGGTGGCCGCCCCGCTGGGACTCGACTTCTGGATCGGGCTTCCGGCCGAACATCACGACCGGGTCGCCCGGCTACGGCACGATCCCGACCCCGCGTTCGACCTCGTCGAGGCGCTCGGAGGACCCGAGAAGGCGGCGGGCGCGGCCCTGTTCATCGGCCCGGAGCGCCGATCTCCGATTGACCTCGCCAACGACCCCGACTTCTGGACGGCCGAGATGCCGGCTGTGAACGGCGTCGGCGCCGCCCGCAGCGTGGCGCGGATGTACGCCATGCTGGCCGCGGGCGGTGAGCTGGACGGTGTGCGCCTGGTGTCCGAGGAGTCGGTGGCCACTCACGCTACGGAGCAGGCCAGGGGCACCGACGCCATCTTCGGGGGCGAGACCCGCGTGGCGCTCGGGTACGGGCGTTCGACGCCCGGAGGACTGTCGTTCGGACCTAACGACGAGGCGTTCGGGATGCAGGGGATCGGAGGATCGGTCGCTTACGCGGACCCGGTCGCCGAGGTCGGCTTCGGCTACGCCATGAACCAGACCCACATGGAGGTCGGCACCGACCGCCGGCCCAGAGCCCTCTCGTCCGCCCTCTACCGCGCGATCGCCCTCCAGGGCGGTTGATACCGAACCACGCGGGACTCAGACCGGGTTGTCCTTAGCCTCCGGACCCATGGCTGTGTACCCGCCGTCCACCTTGAGATCGATGCCGGTGATGAACGAGGCGTCTTCGCTGCAGAGGAACAGGATCGCCCTGGCCACGTCCATCGTCTCGCCACAGCGGTCGAGCATCAGGCGCGGGATGATGTAATCCTCGAAGGCCTGGCGCTCCATGACGTTGGCGGTGGCTTCGGTCCAGGTCCATCCCGGGCTGACCGTGTTGGCCCGAATGCCGTGGGCGCCCAGGTCGAGGGCCATGCATATGGTCATCGCCACCAGCGCCCCCTTGGTGCTGTGATAGGTCCAGGCGCCCGGCTTGGCGACTCCCGCCACCACGCTGGCCACGTTCACGATGGCGCCGTTGCCCGCCTGTTTCAGCGGCTCGAAGGCGGCCTGGACCATGTTGGTAGCGCCCAGAACGTTGGTGGACCAACTGGCCTCCCACTCCTCCCTGGTGACATCCAATCCCGCGACCACGAAGCTGGCCGCGTTGTTGACCAGGCAATCGACCCGGCCGAACGTGTCGACCGCAGCCGCCACCGCCCGGCGGCAGTCCTCCAATTTCGCCACGCTGCCGCCCACCGACCGCAGGGCGTCGGGCGAGCAATCGAGGCCTTGAGTGACGAGGTCGTGGTCCACCGGCTGCTGGTCCAGCACCACCACCCGGGCGCCCTCCCGGAGGAACTCCCTGGCGGTTGTCCGGCCGATCCCGGACGCCCCCCCGGTGACCAGCGCCACCCGATTCTCGAAACGCATCATGAGGGCCTCCCATCCCCGAGGAGCGATGGCCTGAGCCCCGCCTGGTGAGGGGACACACGCCGCCTGCCCGCAAGCGTATGGCGGGCCCGCATGGGCGTCAACAATGTCGTGTGCCCATCGACCTCCAATCTAAGACCAACTATCGCAGACAACTAGCAACTAGCAACTAGCAACTAGCAACTAGCAACTAGCAACTAAAGCGTCGTATCCCGCTCGATAGTCTGCCAGCGGCCGCAGCCGCCCGCGTGGAACCAGCGCTCTTGTCGGGCTCCCTCCGTGTTGCTCATCATGAAGCCGCGGTCCACATCCCGCTCCTCGGCACCGGTCAGATAGTCGGGAGGGTCGGGGACCTCGCCGTACATCCACTCCTCGACCGGGCGGGAACCGCAGTGCGGGCAGTCGAGACGCAGGACCATCAGTGGGTCGTCCCTGTCGAACCGGGGTCGAACATCAGCCGGTCCTCCCTGAAGCGACTCAGGGAGAACGGGGCGATCAGCTCGGGCGTGCGATCCGTGGCTATGAGTTCCGCCATCTGCTCACCGCCGGCGGGGATCCCCTTGAAACCCCATGTTCCCCAGCCGGTCGTGACCAGGAAGCCGTCCACCCCTGTGTACCCCATGATCGGGGACAGATCCACCGACATGTCACAGACGCCAGCCCACTGGCGCAGGATGGTCAGGCTTCCCAGGAACGGGAGAAGGGTGACCGCGGGAAGCGAGCAATAAGAGAGGAACTCGTAGCTCGACCGGTACGAGTAGCTCGGCTGGCTGTCGATACCGGCGCCCAGAAGCATCTCTCCTCTCGGCGTCTGGCTTACGTAGAAACCCATCTCTGCCGAGGCGACGATGGGGCGGAAGGAACGGGCGTAGTGGTTGGTGACGAACGCCTGGAGGGGATGGGTGCGGATCGGTAACCGCACTCCTGCCATGGCCGCCAGGGTCGAGACATGGCCCCCCACCGCGCTCACGACCACGCCTGCCGCCACCGGTCCCCGGTCGGTCAGGACACCCGTGACCCGGTCTCCTGACTTGAGCAGGCCGGTCACGGCGGCTCGCTGGTGGACGTGGACCCCCCGCTTCATGGCGCCCTCCGCCAGCGCCCACACCACCCGATCATGGCGCGCCGTGGCGGCGTGGGGACTGTACGAGCCCCCCGTCACCCGGAACTCACCTCCCCCCGCGTTCAGGTCCACATCCGGACAGATCTGCCGCACCTCCTCCGGGGTCACGTAGACCGTGTCGGCTCCGAAGGCCTGGTTGACGATGGACCGGGCCCGCTCGTGGCGGGTACCGGGAGTCCCGTGGACCAACCACAGGAGCCCCTTGCGGTCGTGCATGATCCAGCGCCCGGTCTCCTCCTCCAACCTGGAGTAGAGGTCGACGCTCCGCTGGTAGAAACGGACCGCCTCGGGGATGCCGTAGTTCGCCCGGATGATGGTGGTGTTGCGACCGGAGTTGCCCGATCCGATGTAGCCGCGTTCCAGGACCGCCACGTTGGTTATCCCGTGGCGGGTGGCCAGGTGATAGGCGGTCGACAGGCCGTGCCCGCCTCCGCCCACGATCACCACGTCGTAGGACGACCGCAGATCCTCCCAACCGAAGGCCACCTGGGCTTCGATGAACTCGTTCACTCCGCCCGCTCCCCCAGACCGAGACGCTCCTCAAGGTGGTGCGCCAGCACAGCCGGGACCAGGACGAGGACTCCGCCCTCGTCGAAGAGCATCTTGACCGGTACGCCGGCAAGATGCCCCTGTGCGAACTCCGGGCAGTGCAGGGGGAACTCCCACGCCGACACGGCTTGCAGGCAGGCCAGTTCGGAACGGTCGAACCACGCTGCCGAGAATCCCGCCTCGGGTTCGATGATGGCGTACGGGTCGGCCACCTCGACCCGCTCGGGGGGCGGCAGCACGAGCAGGTCGTCAGGCGCGAGGCGCAACAGGCGCCCGCCGTCCGGCGAATCGATTTCGTCGAGCGCCTCAGGGACGCCGACGATCCTGGTGGCCTCCAGCTGCTCGAAGCGATCAGGCGCGGACACGTCGGCCCTCCGGATCGTAGAAAGGCACCGGCACCCTCCGAGCCGGGCGTCCATCGATCATGATGTCGCCGGGAAGTCCGCCGTCCCGGGCGTAGAGCCAGGCCAGCATCACCGAGCGGCCCAGCACGCGGGACCAGGTGGTGGAGGTCACGAACCCGGCGTAGTCGCCTCTCACGCGCAGGATGGCACCCTGCGGCGGCGGAGGGCCATACCCCTCCAAGCCCACTAGCAACCTGTCCAACTCCATCCGGGAGGTCCGGGCCACCGCAGGCCGGCCCAGGAAGTCCGCCTTGTCCATCCGGACCGCCCAGCCGTGGTCCAACCGGCGGGGCGTGGAGTCGGGCAGGCTGTCCACCCCGACCAGAATGTGGCCTTTCTCGAGACGCAACTCCTCCAACACCTCGATCCCGTGCGGCCACACGTCGAGGTCGGCGCCGGACTCCATCAGAGCACGCCAGAGGTGTCGCGATCGACTCGCCCCGTGGTGGAGTTCGTAGGAGATCTCGCCCGTGAAGCTCAGCTTCATGACCCGGCACGCGACACCCGCCACCTCGATCTCGGTGTGGCCCATGAAAGGCGGCAGCCGATCAGCGGCGCCGAGCCTGGAAAGGAGCTCAACGGACCGGGGTCCGGTCACGTTTATGGCCCCCCAGGAGGCGGTCCGGTCCAGGATCCTCACGTCCATTCCCCAGGCCTCCGCCCAGTCCCGCAGCCACATCTCGAAGTGACCAGCGCCGGCGGAGGTGGAGGTGAGTAGGAACCGGCTCGCGCCCTCGCGGCACACCAGCCCGTCGTCGAACACGTAGCCCCGCTCGTCAAGTGCCAACACGTACTTCGCCCGGCCCGGGCGGAGCGGCGTGATGGTGGTCGGGTAGATGCGCTCGAGGAACGCGTCCGCGTCGGGACCCGATACCAGGAACTTGCCCAGGGTGCTCACGTCGCAGATCGACACGCCGGTCCGGACCGCCCAGTACTCGCGGTCCGGGTCGCCGTAGGTCCAGGGCCTGAGCCAACCCCCGGATCGTTCCATCACGGCTCCCAGGGCGAGATGCTCGTCGTGGAGGGCGGTCCGCCTGTCGGGGTGGTGGTACCAGCCCGCCGCGGCCTCGCCCATCGTGATCTGGGTGACGACCGGACGAGCGGTGAACGACGGAGGCAGGTCCTGCCCCCCGGCGGCCACGAAGCTGCGCACGTGCGGCATGCAGACGGACCCCTGGCAGGCGCCCGTACCGGCCAGCGTGGATCGCTTGATCAACTCCAACTCTTGGAACCCGCGATCCCACACCGACCGAAGGGCATCCACCGTTACATCGGAGCACGGGCAGACGACACCCGCCTCGGGCACGGGCGGCCGGTCAAGATGTCCGGCGACGCTTCCTACCGAGCGCACCCCCGGCAAGCCGTGGGCCATCCGGGCGAGCGTGTCCCTCGGACCGGATCCGAGACCGACCACGGCCGTATCGCACGGGTAGGCGCGTTCGGCGCCGGTCTCGGCGTCTACGGTCACCACTCGCTGCACCGTTCCGTCGCCCTCGAACCGGACCAACCTGCCCCGAGCCGGCTCGTGTCCGACTCCCTCCGGTGGCCTACCTACCGACACCACCCTTCCCAGATCCACTCCCGAAGCTGCCAACGCCTCGGCGGCTCGCCTGGTCACGATGCCGGCCAGCTGGTTCCCGGGACAGACGGGCTGCACCTCGACGGACCCGGTCGCCACCACGACCTCCTCGCAGAAGATCCTCGCCATGCCTTCGGGCGTCCGGGCCACCACCTCGGGACCGGGGTAGACACCGACCGCTTCCCTGCCTGCCCGCGCGTCGAGGGCGACGACGCTGCGGCCGCTCTCCTCGGCCTCGGTAGCGGCCTCCCTCCCCGAACTACCCTGGCCGATCACGACGGTGTCGCAATGGACCATCTCGAAGCCGACGGCGCTCTCGCGGGCGGGCGGCTGAGTCGACGGAGGAAGGGCCGGGTACCCGCCGGGTGGATGCGAAGCGACCTTCATGCCTTCGACGGCCGGCGTCCGGCAGGCGCGGACATACGAGACCCCCTCGAGGGTGACAAGGCAGTACGGGCAGTCTCCCGCGGCGCAAAGGCATCCGCCCCACGGCCTCAGACCGGCTCGGAGAACAGCTGTGAGGACCGTGTCGCCCTCTTCGAAGGGGACCTTCGTCCCGTCGAAGTCGATCACCTTGCCCGGTGCGTCATCGCAGCCCGAGAGGGTAGCTGGAAAGCAACTCGGCGCCGGTATCTGTAACTAGCACCTGCTGCTCCAGCTTGACGCCCTCCCCCCGACCCCACCGACCCACGAAGGACTCGACGCAGAGCACCATTCCGGCCTCCACCACGCCATCCCAGCCGGACTGGTCCCAGGTGTCGGGATAGACGATCATCGGCCACTCGTCCGCCATGCCGACCCCGTGGAACTGGGTGGTGTAGTGACGGAACTCCTCTACGTCCGGCACGAAGGTATCGAAGGTCAACTCGCGGAAGGTGATGCCGGGACAGAGCATCGCCATATTGTGGTGGATCATCTCCTCGGCCCGCCCGAATACATCGAGTTGGTGAGCATTCGGCGGTCGGTCACCGGCGATCCACGTTCTCGAGATGTCCACGCACATCCCGAATGGACCGATCAGATCGGTGTCGAAGGCCACGAGGTCACCGTCCTCGATCACCCGGGCGGATGCCTCCTGGAACCAAGGGTTGGTGCGGGGGCCGGAGGACAGCAGGCGGGTCTCGAGCCACTCGCCACCGCGGCGGACGTTCTCCGAGTGGAGCACCGCCCAAAGCTCCAGTTCGGTGATGCCCGGCTCGAGAGCCGCCCGCATCGCGTCCAGGGAGCGATCGGTTACGACGGTTGCCGCCCTCAGCAGCGTGACCTCCTCGGGGCTCTTGATGGATCGCGCTACCTCCATGACCTCCCCGCCGTTTCGGAGCTCGAGTCCGCGCCCCTCCAGAGCGTGGATCGCGTCGGGACTCGCCCGATCGATCGCAACCCGACGGTTCCCCCCACCGTGTTCCTCCACCACGGAGACCAGCTCGGCGGACCATCGGCGCAGGCTCCGGTCCATCTCGATCCCCGACAACTCGTACATCCACTGGGTAGCCGGCCGTACCTCTTCGACCAATCGGGCGTGACCGGCCAGGAAGGCCGCATCGCCGTAGTCGAAGAGGATCATGGGACCCTCGGCGCCGACCCAAAGGTACCGGCAGGGGTTGTGAGCCGTCCAGAGCGACATGTTGGTGGTGTCGGACGCGTAGCGGATATGAACGGGGTCGTAGAGAACGATCCCCGCGTAGTCCAGTTCCCGCAGCTGCTCTCGCACCCGGTCCAAGCGGTAGCGGCGCACCACGTCGAGGTCGGGAAGAACGATCCCGGCAGCCTCTATCTCCGCGAGGGCATCCGGCGGTAGTCCGATGGAATGCCAGTTGTCGGCCACGGCCCGCCGGTACTCCGCGCCGCCAACCCCACTGGAGCCGATCCGGCTGCCAACACGCGGTCCGAACGGGTCCCGGCGGGTTGTCATCGGCGGTGGCAAACGTCCGATCTCGCCACCGTAAGGAGGCTCCCCCCGACTGGACCGTAGAACTCGAGAGTCGCGGTCATCGGAGGCCGATCGGAAACCGGGACAGGAGCTCGTGACCATGCTCGGTCACCAGCACCTGCTGTTCGAGTTTCACCCCCTCGCCCCAACCCCGCCTGCCCACGAAGGACTCGACGCAGAGCACCATGCCAGGCTCCACCACACCGTCGTAGCCAGCCTGGTCCCACGTTTGAGGAAGGCCGATCATCGGCCACTCGTCGGCCATACCGACCCCGTGGAACTGGTTCGAGTAGGAGTTGAACTCGTCGATGTCGGGAAGCCAGGCATCGAAGGTGAGCTCCCGGAAGGTGACACCCGGGCGCACCATCTCGATATTGCGCCGGATCGTCTCCTCGGCGCGGGCAAAGACATCCTGCTGGTTGGCATTGGGACGCCGGGAGCCGGCGATCCAGGTGCGCGAGATGTCGACGCACATCCCGAAGATGCCTATCAGGTCGGTGTCGAACGCCACCAGATCCCCGTCCTCGATCACCCGCCCGGCGGCCTCGTGGAACCAGGGGTTGGTCCGCGGACCGGAACAGAGGAAACGATTCTCGATCCACTCACCTCCACGGCGGATGTTCTCCGCGTGGAGGATCGCCCACAAGTCCAGCTCGGTCATGCCGGGCTCGAGTGAAGCCCTCATCGCTTCCACGGAATGCTCGGCCGCCACCAGCGCGGCTCGCATCAGGGTGACCTCCTCCGGGCTCTTCACCGAGCGAGCCACCTCCATGACCTCGCCCCCGTTGCGGAGCTCGAGTCCCCGCTGATCCAGGGCGTGAATGGCATCAGGACTGGCCCGATCGATTGCCACCCGCCGGTTGCCCGAACCGTGCTCCGCCACCACGGAGGCCAACTCGGAGGACCACCTACGTAGATAGCGCTCCATCTCGATCCCCGCGAGTTCGTACATCCACTGGGTAGCCGGCCGTACCTCGTCCACCAGGGGGTTGTGTCCGGCCAGGAATGCAGTCTCCGAGAAGTCGAAGAGAATCATGGGCCCCTCGGCTCCCACCCAGAGGTAACGGCAGGGGTTGTGCGCGCTCCACAGAGTCATGTTGGTGGCATCGCACGCGTAACGGATGTGTACCGGGTCGTAGAGGATGATGCCTGCATAGTCGAGGTCTCTGAGGCGATCTCGCACCCGTTGAAGCCGGTATCGCCTCACCACATCCAGGTCGGGGAGAACGATGTCCTCGGCTTCGATCTCCGCGAGCGTCTGGGCGGGCAGTCCTACTGAATGCCGGTTGTTGGCCACGTCCCACCAGTACCCGCGGGATCCTCTCCGGCCGGGTCCGATTCGGCGGCCGGCAGGGGCGCTTCCCAAGTGATGGGTCATATCATCCATGGCTCAGCGGCGGGATCGGGATTGGTCGCCGGCGTGCCAGGTTACAGCCGTACTCACCGGCCGGCAGCCAAGCCACGGGCACTCTCCCTGACAAACCACAGCAGGTGATGATCCCCCATCAGGTGCAGCGATGGTGATCCTTTGACAGATGGCTCGAGCAGCGATCGGTGGATGTCTGCTGGCAAGCGATCCGCGACCGGTTTTCCGGACAAATCGCGTGCCAGACCGGGGCGGGAGCACCCGTTTCGTTATGGTGATCACACCGGCGTGACGCCTAGCGGCAGGTTCGGGAGAGGCCGGAAAGAAAGGGAAGACCATGATCATCGACAGCCATGTGTGGCTCTCGAAGCCGGAGCACTGGGGCGGCAAGGGCGTGATGGACGACGCCATGTACAAGGCGGGTTGGGCCGCCCGGGGTCTTGGTACCAAGACGGGGCTCTTGAAGGGCATGAGCGCCGAGCAGATGGTGGAGATCATGGACGAGGCAGGGGTCGACATGGCGGTCTGCCATGCCAGCAAGGTACCCCACCTGAACTCGGAGGTGCCCCCGTCATTCGTGGCTGCGGCCGTTGACAAGTACCCCGACCGGTACATCGGGCTGGGGAGCGTCGACCTGTTCGGGGGGCTCAGCGCGTTGCGCGAGATGGAGGAGATCGTGGACATGGGCCTGGTAGGCATGAAGATCTCGCCCGCCACCAGCTTTGACATACCTCTCAACGACCTCTCCATCATGCCCATCTACGAGAAGGCCCAGGAACTCGGCATGGTCATATTCGTCCACACCGGGTGGTCCGGGTACTTCCTGCTCAAGAACCAGCACCCGCTCCTCCTCGACGACGTGGCCGTGGAGTTCCCCGAACTGAAGCTGGTGGTGGTTCACGCCGGGGAGAACTACTACGAGGAGGTCGTCATGATGATGCTGAAGAACCCCAACGTGTACGCCAACACGGGCTGGTGGGGCTTCCTCCAGCCGCTGGAGACCAACATCCGGTTCCTCAAGTACGCCAAGCACTTCATGGTCCTCGACAAGGTCCTGTGGGGTACGGACAACTACGACTGCCGGGAGGACGTCCCGTTCGTCAAGTCCTTTCCCGCCCAGGCCGCCGAGCACAACATCGCCCCCGGACTGCCGGAACTCACCGACGAGGACATCGCCGACTACATGGGGAACAACTCCGCCCGCCTCTTCGGCGTGGACACCGGCTGATCCCGATCCGAGCCCGATAACCTCCGCGCATGCGGGCTGCCGTAATGCACTCGCCCGGTTCGCCGCTCGTGATCGAGGAAGGGCCGCGGCCTCGTCCGAAGTCGGGTCTGGTGGTGGATGTGCTGGCCTGCGGCGTCTGCCACACCGACCTGGACCTCCTCGACAGCGATCTCACCAGGACCCCGCACGTGCTCGGCCATGAAGTGGTGGTGGCCGGCCCGGGTGGAGAACCGTGCCTTGTGTACGGCAGTTGGGGGTGCCGGCGATGCTCGCACTGCCGGTCGGGAGACGAGGCCATGTGCGCGGACGTGGTCATCGCGGGGGTGCATACGGACGGCGGCTACGCGGAGGCTATGGCGGTCCCCGACGAGAGCTACCTGTACCCGATCGGCGACCTCGACCCGTCCGAGGCCGCGCCGCTCGCCGACGCGGGAGCCACCTCGTACCGGGCGGTTCGGAGGGCCATGCCGGCCTCCCGGGCGGTGGTGATCGGGGTCGGCGGCCTCGGCCAGTTCGCCATCCAATGGCTGCGGCTGGTGGCGGACTGCTCGGTCACCGCGGTGGATACGGCTCCGGCGAAACTCCGCCGAGCCCTCGAACTCGGCGCCGACGAGGCCTGCCCACCCCCGGCCCAGATGGAACCCGCGCCGGTCGTGCTCGACTTCGTCGGTACTCCGGAGTCCTTGCAGCTGGCCAGGTCCCTGGTCGAGCGGAAGGGAAGGATCGTGATCGTGGGAGGCGGCGGAGGGTCGATTGCGGTGGGTATGGAGACGATCCCCTACCAGACGTGGGTAACCACCTCCATCATGGGATCCCGGTCAGATGTGACGACCGTGCTGGAACATGCGCAGCGAGGGAGCGTGGATTGCCATGTGGAAGAGCTCCCGCTGGACGATGCCGACACGGCTCTGGGACGGCTACGCGCGGGCGGGGTCACCGGCCGGCTGGTCCTGAAGCCGTAGGAGCCACCAGATCGTGGACGGCTCGAGCAGTCAGGAGTGGTAGGAGACGTAGGGTGCCTCGACGCTCGGGACCTTCACCTGGACGACGGCCGGCATTCCTGACTCCATAGCCCGGCGCAGGGCATTGGCCAGGTCAGCCTCGTCCTCCACGTATTCCCCGTGACCGCCCATCGCCTCCATCACCTTCCACCACGCCCGGCGTGGCAGGTCGAGTTCGATCTCCGTGCCGTAGGCCCGCTGCTGGGGCAGGGCGATGGCTCCCCACTTCTCGTCGTCGTACACCACCACAACAACGGGGGCTCCGTACCGGAGCGCCGTCTCCATCTCGAATCCATGGAACGCGAACCCGCCGTCGCCGACGATCACGACCACGGTGCTCGCCGGGGAGGCGAGCTTCGCGGCCACACCGAAGGGAATCTCGGCGCCGAGGGTGCCCGACTGGCCCGCCCGCAGGTAGCGGCCCGGTGGCCTGACCCGCAGCACCGGGTCGGCCCAGAAGTCGATGTTGCCGTGCGAGGTCACGAAGGTGGTATCGCGCGGCATTGCCTGCTCGAGCAGTGCGGTGAGCCGGGCCGGGTGTACCCCCTCGCCTTCGACCTGCGGCTCCACGGCCGCACGATCCCGCCACGAGCGCCAGTCCTCGGCGACCCGGTGGCACCAGGCGCGGTCAAAGCCTCCGGGATCGACCCTCGCCAGAGCGCCCAGCATGACTTCGGAGCCGGCCACCAATCCGAGGTCTGGTTGCAGGAACTTGCCCACCACTGCCGCGTCCGGATGCGATTGGATCACCACGGCATCATCAGCCACCGGGCCGCCGTACCCCAGGTCCGCCTCGAATTCGTGACCTACGACCAATACGAGGTCGGCTTCGGCGATGGTGTCGCGGAGCGGGGGGTTGGATCCGAGGTAGCCCACCCCGGCGTAGTACGGGTGGTGTTCGTCCACCAGACCGCGGCCGAGCCGGAGGGTGACGAACGGGATCCGGAGGTGATCGACCGCATCGGCCAGAACATCGTCGGCGGTCGACCACAGGACGTCGTCTCCTGCCACCAGGAGGGGTCGCCGGGAACCGGAGACGAGGTGTGCGAGGCCCTCTGCCTGCTCCGCCCCCAGCCCCGGGCCGCGCGGCGGGCCTTTGGCCCGCCTCGCCGACGGAGGGGGCGCCGACCCGGCCAGCACATCCACCGGGATCTCGAGGAACGCCGGGCCCGGACGCCCCGAGGTCATGGCCCTCCAGGCGGCATCCAGGTATTCCTCGATGCGGGCGGGGTCCACGACCCGGGCCGCGTACTTGGTGACCGGCATCATCACCGGGAGAGGGTCGAAGGACATGACCGACTCCTTGTCCAGCACGCTCACCGGCGCCTGCCCGCCCAGGATCAGGAACGGCACGCCGGCCCGGACGGCCGTCAGCGCGGGCGTGACCGTGTTGGTGACGCCTGGCCCCAGGGTCACCGCGCACACTCCGGGAGACCTGGTGACCCGGGCTGTGCCCTCCGCCATGAAGGCGGCGGCTGCTTCGTGGCGGGTGTGGACTATCCGGACAGGGGCCCGCCGCGTGGCGTGGTAGATGGGGTTGAGCGGCCCGCCGGACACCGAGAAGACATGCCGGATTCCCCGGGCGGCCAGTAGGTCTACTACCAGATCACCGCCGGAATAGGGGGCGTCGGCGGCGGTCACCAGGTCAGGCTTCTCGGATCTCGGCGATCACTGCCCCGACATCCACGGTGTCATCCTCCGAGACGTGCACCTGGGTGAGGATGCCCGAGGCCGGAGACTCCAGCTCGACCTCGACCTTGTCGGTCTCGAACTCCGCTATGGGCTCGCCCTTGACGACCGGCGCGCCCACCGGCTTCAGCCAGCGGATCAGCACCGCGTCCTGCATCGACACGCCCCACTTGGGAAGAATCACCTGCATACCGACCTGCCTCCCTTCACGCCGAGCCGACCGCCACCCGGTCGGCGAGTGACGCCCTGATGGCCCTCTCCAGGTCGTCGGCGCCCACGTCGAGCCTTCCCTCGAGCACAGGGCTGAACGGCACGGGTATGTCGGGCCACGTGACCCTCTGCGGCTGGGACCGCAAGGAGTCCCAGGCTCGCTCCGACACGCCGGCGATTACCTCCGCGGCCAGGCCGCACAGGCGGCGGGCCGGATCGGCCACCACGAGCCGCCCGGTCTTGCGGACCGAGGCGACGATCGTCTCCCAGTCGAGCGGCACAAGGCTGCGGGGATCCACCACCTCCACCGAGATCCCGTCGGCCTCCAGCTTGTCCGCCACCTCGACGGCCGTGTGGACCAGCGAAGCCAGCGCCACCACCGTCACGTCCTCGCCCCGACGCTTGACGTCCGCCACGCCCAGCGGGATCTCGTAGGGATCCCCCGGGACGGGCTCGCGGCGGCGGGAGAGGCGCAGATCGGCCAGGAAGACGACCGGGTTGGGATCCCGTATGGATGCGATCATCAGGCCCTTGGCATCGTGGGGGGTGCTCGGCATCACCACCTTGAGGCCGGCCGTGTGCATCAGGATCGAGTGGGGGTTCTCCGAGTGCTGGGCGGCGGCGGAGCCCGACGGCCCGGTCCCGGCGAAGTAGACGATGGGAAGTTCCACCTGGCCGCCGGACATGTAGCGGAGGCGGGCGGCCTGGTTGGCCACCTGGTCCATGGCCACGTAGAAGAAGCTGGAGAACATCACGTGGGCGAACGGCTTCAGACCGGCGGCTGCGGCGCCGACCGCCCCGCCGACGAACGCCGCCTCCGAAATGGGGGTCTTGCGGATCCGGTTGGCGCCGAACGTGTCGATCAGGCCCCTGGTGACGCCGAAGACGCCCTGGTCCACATCCTCGCCCATCACAATTACCGTCTCGTCCTCCTCCATGGCGGCGCGTAGCGCCTGGTGGATGGCCGCCATGAAGTACACCCTCGCCACCGTCATCCTCCTGCGGGGGCGAATACGTGGTCGAGCGCCTCGTCGGGCGACGGGAGGGGGCTGGCCTCGGCAAAGTCCACGGCCCGGCGAACCGCCTCCTGCTCCTCAGCGTCGATGGAGTCGAGTTCCCCGGCCGTGATCCCGGCTTCGGTCTGGAGCAGGTCACGGAAGCGGGTAATGGGGTCGCGGGCCTTCCAGCTCTCCACCTCCTCATCCGTGCGGTAGGCGGACACGAAGGCGCTCTCGCCCTCGCTGTGACCCGAGAATCGGTAGGTGATCGCCTCGATCAGGGAAGGCCCCTCCCCGCGCCGGGCCCGGTCGACCGCCTCGCCGACCACCCGCCGCACCTCCAGGACATCGTTGCCGTCCACCTCCATGCTGGCGACCCCGAAGGGTTCGCCACGGCGGAAGATCCTCCCCGCGGTGAGGTCGGCGGTGGGAGTGAACTCCATGTACTGGTTGGACTCGCACAGGTAGATGACCGGGAGCTTCCAGATGGCGGCCAGGTTGAGGGCCTCGAGCAGGACGCCCTGGTTGGCGGCGCCGTCACCGAAGAAGCAGATCGTCACCCCGTCCCGGCCCAGCACCGAGTCGGCGATGCCCGAGCCGGTGGCCATCGGGATCCCGCCGCCGACGATTCCGTTGGCGCCCAGGATCCCCAGGCTGGTGTCGATGATGTGCATCGAGCCGCCCTTGCCCCGGCAGTAGCCGTCCTCCCGCCCGAAGAGTTCGGCCATCATCGGCGCGACATCGGCCCCCTTGGCGATGCAGTGGCCGTGACCCCTGTGCGTGCTGGTGATGTGATCCGTGTCGCGCAGCACGCTGCAGGCGCCCACCGCCACCGCCTCCTCGCCCACGTAGACATGCACGAATCCGGGCAGCTTTCCGAGCCGGTGGAGTTCCTGGACCTTCTCCTCGAAGACCCGGATGCGTACCATCCGCCGGTAGAGGCGCAGCAGGGTATCGGGCGACATAGTGGCCGATCCTAACGGCTACTCCTCCCGGCGCCCCAGCGGCACCGAGAACGTGAAAATCCCGAGGAGCGGGCTTCGCCCGCTGGGCCCGCCCCCTCCGCCACCACCTTGGTGTCGAGCGCGTTCCGTCCTCCCCCCCACGGGCCACTCGACGATCTGTTCCCGGCGCGGTCCGGTCGACGTCGGAGCCGGACCGCAGGTGCTTAACGATCTTCCAACACCGTATAGCGGGGGTATGACAGATACAACCCCCCTGTTCGTGGGGGCGTCTCCGCGTGGGATGACGGATCCGCGCGGTGTTAGAGCAACCCTTCGGAGCGCAGGTCGGATTCCACCCGTTCGAGGCTGCGTTCGATCACACCTACCACCCAATCGCCCTCCTCGGCGGTCATGATCAGGGGAGGGGACAGGATGATGTGCTGGCGGAGGGGCCTGACGATCAGGCCCTCGTCCCGGCAGAAGGCCTCTACCCGCCCGGAAATCCCTACCTCCGACGGGAACAGCGCCTTGGTATTCCGGTCCGCCACCAGCTCGACCGCGGCCATGAACCCCAGGCCCCTCACCTCGCCCACCAGCGAGGAGCCGGACAGGTCCCGGAGCCGGGCCTGGAACCGGGCGCCTACCCGGGTGACGTGGCCGCAGAGATCCTCGCGCTCCATTATGTCGATATTGGCCAGACCGGCCGCGCAACACACCGGATGCCCGGAGTGGGTGAATCCGTGGGCGTAGATCCGATCCGGGTCCTCGGAGGCGCTGATGACTTCCTGGATACGGTCCGACACCAGGGTTGCTGATAGGGGCTGGTATCCGGAGCTGATCCCCTTGCCCAGCGTGATGAGATCGGCCTGCATCCCGAAGACCGGCTCGGCTGCCATGAAGTGGCCCAGCCGGCCGAACCCGGTCACGACCTCGTCGGCGATCACGAATATGTCGTTTGCGTGGCATACCTCCACCATCCGGGCGTGGTATCCCTCGGGAGGAACGATCACTCCTCCGGCGCCCAGGACCGGCTCCAGGATGAAGCAGGCGATGTTGTCGGCCCCGAGGCGAGTGATCAGGCGTTCTAGGTCGTCCACCAGGTAGTCCACGAACCGATCCCCCACCAGCCCGTCCGGAGCGCGGTAGGGGTAGGGAGAACGGAGCTCGTGGACCACATCCACCACATGGAACGTCTCGTGATAGTTACCCGAGAAGGTCAGCGACGCGGCCAGATATGTGGATCCGTGGTAAGACTGATCGACGCTGAGGACAAACCGTTTGCTGTCCCGGCCCTGGAGCCGGAAGTAGTGATGGACGGTCCGTATCGCTGTCTCGTTGGCGATCGACCCGCCGGTGCCCAAGAAGACCCGGTTCAAGCCCTCGGGCGCCAACCGGGCGATCCGGGCGGCCAGCTCGGCGGAGGGCAGGTTGGCGTTCCGGGCGAAGATCTGCCCGTAGCTCATCCGGCCCGCCTGCTCCCGGATCGCCTCCACCATCTCGTCCCGCCCGTAGCCGACGTTGACGCACCAGAGACCGGCGTTGGCGTCGAACAGTCGATTGCCACGGGCGTCCTCCAGATAGCACCCGGCGCCCCCCACGTACATGTCGTCCGGGGTGATCTCGGTGGTGGCCAGCTGGCTGAACGGATGGATTACGTGGGAACGGTCGTGTCCGATCGCCTTGCTGTAGGTCCCGTTGGCGCTCATGGGAATATCCGGATCGCCCATCCGCGCCCGCTACGGGGAGAACGATGCTTCCGGGCGGCGCCTACCTCCGGCGTCGCATGGGAGGGATCCTGGAGCCGGTCGGCCATGGACCGCACAATACACCCTCCATCCACGAAGCCCCCGGACCGGCCCGATCCGCTCCCCCGCGTCGGGCCAACCCGGTGACCACTCAGAACCCTCCCGACAGGGGTAGTTAGCCTTGGATTGGACCCGGAAGTCGAAGGAGGCCGCGTGGTGCTGGGCGCAACCAAGAACCGCCCCCTCGCCACGACGACCACCGGCGGCCTGCCCCGCCCAAGCTGGCACACCGAGTCACTCTCCGGGAGACCGTTCTCGGTAGCGATGGCAGGGCGCGGTTTCCGCGAGCAGTACCGTGACCTGGTCGCCGCCCTGGTGGCCGACCAGAACCAGGCCGGTATCGACATCCTGGTCGACGGGGACGCCCGGTTCGACGACGACGTGGCAGGGAGGCAGTGGATCGCCTACCCGGAGGAACGTCTGGCCGGTCTCGGACCTCCTGAACTGCGCAGCTATCCCATCCACCAGGGCCACCAGCCCGGCGAGTTCATGTACGAGGTCATGGAGACCAGGATGCCGCGCGCCGTCATCGGGAAGGTCGGCCCGGGCCCGCTCGAGTACGACCGGATCTGGCAGACCGCGCAGGCCTCCACGGACAAGCCGGTGAAGTTCGGCGCCATCTCGGCCCAGCTCCTCGAAGCCTCCATCAACAACGACTTCTACCCTGACCGGCGTCGCCTGGTCATGGATCTGTCGGAGATCATGAACGAGGAGTACCACCGCCTCGCCGACGCCGGCTGCCCGGTGATCCAGGTCGAGGAGCCCGCCATCCACGGGATCGCCGGGACGGAGCCGGGCACCATGCTCGACGCCGGTTTCTACGTAGAGGCCTTCAACCGGGAGGTGTCCGGCCTGCGTGACAAGACCGAGGTGTGGTGCCACACCTGCTGGGGAAGTCCCGGTGCCCAACGGACCCGCTCGCAGCATTTCTCCTACGAAGCGGCTCTGCCCTTCCTCAACGAGCTGGACGTCGACGTCCTGACCTTCGAGGCGAAGGAGACCTCGGGCGAGGAGATACCGATGATCGCCTCCGGTATCGGACCGGACAAGAAGATCGCCCTGGGGGTGGTGAGCCACCGCACGCTCCAGATCGAGCCTCCCGAAGAGGTGGCAGGTTTGGTACGGATGGCGCTGGACCACATCAGCCCCGAGCGGTTGATCCTGTCGACGGATTGTGGGTTCGGGCGCCAGGGGATGAGCCGCATGCACGCGTTCTACAAGATGGTGTCGCTGGTGCGCGGCGTGAACCTGGTGCGGGCCGAGCTCGGCTTGGAGGAGGCCGACGTCCCCACTGCGTCGCCTGGCCTGACCACGCTCGACTGACCGTCCGGAACCCGGGCACGTTGCCCGCCTCCGCGGTACGCTCTGCTCGTTCTCAGACTTGACAGGAGCACCCTATGGCTGGACGCGGCGCGGACGTACTCGATCTCGACGGCCGGGTGGCGGTAGTCACCGGCGCCGCCTCGGGACAGGGGAGGGCAGCAGCTCACCGCCTGCGCCGGGCGGGAGCGACGGTGGCCGCACTGGACCTGAATGCGGAGGGCCTCGCCACGTTGCGGGACGACATCCTGACGCTGGCGGTGGACACCTCGGATCCCGATCGGGTCGCAGAAGCCTTCGATGAGATCGAGAGCTCGCTGGGACCTGCCTACATCCTGGCTTCGGCGGCGGCCGTCTGGGCGGGCTGGAACAGCATCGTCGACATGGACTACGACGACGTGGAGCGGATCTTCCGCATCAACACCTTCGGAACGCTCTACTGCGTCAAGAATGCCGCCCGCCAGATGATCGGCGCAGCCGAGGGCGGCCGGATCATCATGTGGTCGTCCATCGCAGCCGCCCGCGGCCAGGCCGGCGACATCCCGTACAGCGGCAGCAAGGCCGCCTTGGAGGGCATGGCCCGACCGTTGGCCGCGGAGCTGGCCCAGCACGAGATCACCGTCAACGTGATCGCGCCCGGCGCCATCGACACCCCGATGCTGGGCGGCACCGACCTGAGCTTCTACGATACGGTGCTGCCCGGCCGCCGGATCGGAACCCCGGAGGAGATCGCCGAGTTGGTCGCCTGGCTCTGCTCGCCCCTTTCGCGCTTCGTCACCGGAGCGGTGATCCCCATAAACGGAGGCGTCGCCTCGATCAACGGACCGTGGGCGCTGGCCCACACTTTCCACCAGCTGGAGCCGGAACTGGTCGACCGGATGAAGGTGGCCCTGTACGGCGAGGACCAGCCAGCCAGCACCAGTTACAGCTAACAGCTAGGTCTCAGTAGGGCCGGGATCCCTTCGGCCGGTTAGCCAGGTAGGGCTGGGTGATCTTGCGAGCCTGCTCGATCGGATGCACCCCTACCTGCTGGGCGAAGGCGTCGATCAGCCGATCCACCACCGGACCGGGAGTCCCGGTCCCGATCTCCCTGCCGTCGATGCTGGTAACCGGCATCACGAAGAAAGGAGTGGAGGCGAAGAAGGCCTCATCGGCGGTCATCACGTCGTAGGGCTCGAGGTTGGTCTCCACGAACTCCATACCAAGTTGTGGCGCCAGTTCCCGCACGTCCTCGCGGGTGATTCCCCGCAGGATGTTCCGCCCCTCCGGTGAGATGATGGCGCCGTCCTTCACGATCAGGAAGTTGGCCCCGCCCCCTTCGGTGATGTAGCCGTCATCGTCCACGAACAGCGCCTCGGCCCTGGGGTCGATCTTGCGGGCCTCCCTCATGCCCTGCCCGTAGTGGATGCGGTTGCGGTTCTTCATCTTCGGATCGAGATAGCGGGCCGGGAGGTTCTTGGTGGGCGGTATGACTGCCGGAACTCCGTTCTCCAGCCCGTCGAGGAACCCGACCAGCGACGGTCCCAGCGGGATCACCATCATGAACACGGTCCGCTCGTAGGAGTCGTACGGTCCGGGATCGAACGGTTTGGCGATGCCCCTCGAGCAGTCGTTGTTCCACATCAGGTCGTCGTAGGGCTCGATGGTGGCCCTGTTCCGGTCGATCAGTTCGTGGGTCACCTCCTCCATCTCCTCGATCGACATGCCGCAGTCGATATCCAGGGCCTTCATCGAGGCGTAGAGCCGGTCCAGGTGGTCGCGGAGACGGTGGGGACGGAGGTCATAGGTCCGAACCGTCTCGAACACGAACTCCCCGATCCGCACCCCCACGTCGAATGGCGCCAGCCTCAACTCCGACTCGGGGATGAAATGGCCGTTGTAATAGGCGGTACGTTCGTCCATGTCCCCTCCTTCCGGCTGCCAAAGGCCCTACCCGATGCGACCGTTGTCGTTCATAATGGCACAGGGCAGACCCGGACGGTCGGTAGGAGGGCTGATGGCGAATCAGGTAATGACGGTTACCGGTCCGGTCGATGTGGAGGACCTGGGCCTCACGCTCATGCACGAGCACATCTTCTTGGACCTGATGCGGGACGCCTGGATCTTCACCAACATCCTCAACGACCCCGAGCTCGCGGATATCGAACTCGACATGCTCTGCCAGGCCGGTGGCGCCACCGTCGTCGACCTCACCTCTGGAGGCCTCCGGGAGTACGACAACCCCATCATGTTCCACCAGGACGATCTCGCACCGTTGCCACCGCCCCTGGCCGTTCGCCGGGCCGCCGAGCGGAGCGGGCTCAGGATCGTCATGGGCGCCGGCTGGTACCACGAGAACTACTACAAGCCCAGGTTGTGGGACCTCTCCACCGACCAGCTGGCCGAAGAGATAGTCGGGGAACTCCGCCTGGGCATGGAAGGGACCGACGTCAAGGCAGGGATCATCGGGGAGATCGGCGCCCAGTACAACCGCCTGTCGGCGATCGAGGAACGGGTGTTGCGGGCCGCCGCCCGCGCCCAGATGGAGACCGGCGTCGGCCTGACCACCCACACCACGAGAGGTGTCGGTGGGTTGGAGCAACTGGACGTCCTGGAGCAGGAGGGCGTAGACCTCTCCCGGGTAGTGCTCGCCCACTCCGGAGGCCAGCCCTACCCCGAGTACCACGCCCGGATCTCCCGGCGCGGAGCCTGCGTCTCGTTCGACCGCATGGGGAGCCTGCCGGACATGACGGATTTCCACCGCAACCGGGTCCTGCGCAGCATCAAGCGCCTGATCGATGACGGTTGTACGGACAAGATCGTCCTGTCACATGACGTGTGCTATGCCGATGACCTGGCCACCAACGGCGGCCCCGGCTACGCCTGGCTCCCCGTGGCCGGCCGGGAGATGCTCGCGCGAGAGATCGGCCTTACCGACGACCAGTGGCACACCATCATGGTCGAGACCCCCAAACGCATCCTCGCCGGCTAACCGCCCCCGCCCAGGCCGTCACGTGCCTCCGGCGGCCATTGGTAGGACGTCGCCCGCGCCGGTAGCCGGGCCTACGTCAGAGGCTGGCGGCCTCGTCGATCACGGCCAGGAACCGGTCGATGTCCTCCCGGTTGTTGAACACGTGCGGATCCACCCGGAGCATGTCCGCGTAGTGCCAGCCGTCAACACCCCTCCTCCGCATCAGGTCGCACACCTCTCCGGAGTTCTCCATACGGACGGCCACAATCCCGGCCCGCCGGTTGCGGTCGGGGAGCGTGTAGAGGTCGAGGCCGCGGGATAGCAACCCTTCGATGCAGTAGCCGGCCAGGTCCAGCACGTGCTGCTCGACCTCGGCCATACCGGCACCCGTCAGGATTTGGAGCCCCGGGAGGGTGGCGGCCAGTCCCAGGAGTGGCGGAGCGCCCAGGCGGAACCGATCCGCGCCGGGCTTGGGATCCAACCCGCCTTCGGGCCACGACGGATAGTCGTAGGAGAGCCCGGTGATCCCGGCTCGGGGAGGGAGGCGGTCCAGGTAGCGCCGGTCGACATACAGGAACCCGACCCCGGCCGATCCCAGCAGCCACTTCATGGCGCCGCAGGCGAGGAAATGGACCCCCGACCGATGTACGTCGATCTCTACGGCGCCGGCCGACTGCATGGCGTCCACGATGAGCGCCGCACCGTGCTCGACGGCCAGCGTCCCCAGTGCGTCCAGATCGTGGCGGAACCCCGTCATGTGGCACACGTGGGAGACGCTTACCGCGATCGTGTCGTGGTCGATGGCCTCGGCCAGGTCGTCCAGGTGGACCGCCCCGTCCCGAGGCGCCACGAAGCGGCATTCGATCGACTCGCGTGCGGGGAGCATCCACGGATACACCGAGGAGGGGTAGGTGAGGGTGTCGAAGACCACGTTGGTTCCGGGGAACCCGTCGAGTACATCCACCGCCAGGCTGGAGCCGGCGCCGGTGCAATCGGTGATGACCACCTCGTCGGGTTCGGCACCGATGAGCGGACCGAACAGATCCTGGACCCGGCGGTAGTCCTGGTCGAGCCGGTCGTAACGGTCGTTTGGATCGTACGTGACCTCGTCGACGAACCGGGCGATCGCGTCGCGGGCGGGAATCGAGGCGGGCGCCAAGCCGCCGCTGAACAGGTAGGCGCGCTCGGCCAGCACCGGGAACAGCGCGCGGATCTCCGACAGGTTCATGGACCGACCATCATGCGTTCGCTGTGCCGACGCATCGGCTCGGCTGTCAGGCGGGCGACTCTACGGCGAGAGTCAGCACCCGGCGCGGGTTGTCGATCAATATCTTGTTGATGATGTCGCGGGGAACGCCGTCCCTGCTCAGCGTGGGGATGATCACGTTCATGATGTGGTCGTATCCGGGCCCTCCGAAGCTGGACAGCCTCGCCTTGAGCCCGATGTCATGGGAGAACAGCAACTGGTCCTCATGGCCCTCCGAGATCATCCACTCGACGGCACCGACCCGATCGGCGTCGGAGACGTACACGCCTTCGGTCGGGCACGGGTGTCCGAACCCGTCGAGTTCGAAGAAGGTGCCGTACTCGGCGACGCGCTTCATGTAGCTGGGGTCGCCGGTGGTCAAGTCCATGTGTCCGGCGATCACCCTCGTGGGATGCACGCCCATCTCCTTGACCAGGAGGTCCAAGATGTCGGGCATCAGCCTCTGCTCATGCAAGGCGTGGATCTGGATCGCAGCGCCCGTAGCGTGGTGGGTGATGGCGGCGGCTCTCAAGGCCTTCCACTCGGAGGGAGCGACCGGATCCGATGTCCCGATCTCCCCGATCAGCCCGCAGCGGATCTCGGTGCCATCCGCACCCTCGGTGATGTCCCGGATCATGCCCTCCGCCATATCGTGCTCCGTCATCGACTCGACGTACCAGGGCTGGGCGTGGTGGACGTAGTACCCGGTACCCGAGATGATGTTGACCCCGACATCATCGGCGATCTTGCGCAACCCCCACACATCCCTGCCGAGGCCGAGGTCCGAGGAGTCGACGACGGTGCGGCCCAGCGCCATCTTGAAACGCCTTACCTCCATGGCGGTCAGGTACCAGTCGGTGTTGATCAGGTTGTCCCGGTTGTGGTACGGGAACTCCCGGAGCAGGGCCGCGTTCTGGGCGGTCACGGGCATGTATGCGTCCGATCCCAGGCCGCGATGGCTCTCCTCCAGGAACCACATGAGGCACGTGAACAGCAGATGCTCGTGCATCAGCGTGATGCCGAGTTGGTCGGGCTCCATGGGGCCGTTGACGGTGATTACCTTGCCCTGATCCTTCACAGCAACCTCCTCGCCACGGCCCTGCCGACATTAGCCCTGATTATTCCTGTTCCCGGCACGCCGATGCCGTCAGGCCACTCGGACTTGTCGTTGCTAAGCGGCCACTCTTCACCCCGGCAACGGATGTCACGCCAGGCCGCAGACCGAGTTTTCAATGTGGCTGTAGCACCAGGTCGGGAGACCTGAGCTCCTGCGACCTTCACCCGTGGACCCCCATCCATGAATAATTGGGGCTAGACAATCAGCGGTCTTGTTCGTCGGTTTCCAGGATCCTGGGCCCTGCAGTACTTTCCTACTCGCGGCTCCGGATACCGCGCTGCCGGCCTATCTCCGACCGCAGCCGGGCCACGACCGCGCGGAACTCGGAAGATGCCTCGGAGAACCCTTTCTTGGTCTTGACGCCGGGTCCGTTCAGGTAGTCCAGGACGATCGCCTCGGCGGCAACGAATTCGGCAGCGGCATCCGCCACCTCGGTGGCGATGTTCCCGGGGATGCTGGTCACCCCGTTCAGATCGCCGTGCAGTAGATCGCCCTGGTTGACTACCAGGCCACCCACCCGCACCTGCCGCCCGACATGGAGGGTACGGCAGTAACCGTGGGCACTGATGGTCGACCCGGTGAAGACCGGGAAGTCCAGAGCCCTGACCTGATCGAGGTCCCGCCCGGCGCCGTTGGTCACCAGCCCGACTGCCCCGAAGGTCCGGTAGGTGGTGCACATGATCTCCCCGAACACCGCGGCGGCCGGCGGATCGTCGAGGTCCTGGTAGACGACCACCGGCGGACCCCCGAGTCCTTCGAAGAGTTCGATCTGGTCCTCAAGAGATCCGTAGATGTCGGTTGCGGACGGCTCGCCCGCCGATCGGAAGGCGGCAGTGGCGGCGAAACCGACCATCGGCGGCATCTCGGGGAAGGCAGAACGGATCCGATGATCCATGTAGCCCTGGTCGCGGGGTCTGACATCGAACAACTCGATCACGTTGCAGATGGTGGGTGTGTCGAAACGCCGGAGCAGGTCCAGGGTGGAACCTGTCAACCTGGTCCCTGCCGGCACACTTCACCTCCCGTGACATCCGCCCACCGGAGCCCGCGGAGCGTACCGTAATTGGGCTGACCGTGGGCTGTGCCTACTGTCCGGCCGCGCCGGGTAGTAGGGCTCAGGCTCCCGCATCCGGCTTCAGCTACTCGGCTTTCCCGACCGTCTCGAGACCAGTGTGGATCGGCTGCTTCATCCGGATAAAGGCTAACCCGATCAAGAACACCCAGGCGATCTGGAGCAGCAGGATGCCGCTTCCGACTTGATACAAGCCGATCACGTTCCCGCCTCCGAGCAAAGCGATCAGCAGAAGGAGTGCACCAAGGATGGCCGGGATCACTCCGAGAACGGTTGCCACAGCCCGATCTGGTCCCAACAGGCGAACCTTCATCGTTCCCAGGGCGAACAATCCCACGCCGATCATTGAAAATGAGATCCCGAAAGAGACCAGGAGGGTGCCATCTGCGGTGAACAGCTCAGAGACACCAGAGGGCTGTTGTTCGCGGTCAAGATGTGTGGTCAAGAAGTGAGAGAAAGTCCACGCGATGATCTCCGACACCAACCCCAACACCAATACCACCAACCCCGCTTGCCTGAGATAATCGGTGCTCTTCCCGTCCTGGAGTACCCGTTCCATACCGATCATTCCCAGTAGAAAAGCAACAGAGACGAATATGCCACCATCCGCTATCAGGTGAGACAATGCAGTGTCCACACTTTCATCAGGTTCCAGCGCAAAAACAACGAGGAGACCAAGCGGAACGCTTAGAACGGCTCCGATCACCAGCAACCAACCTACAGCTATTCTAAAGGTTGGTCGGTCGGTGACCCGTGCCATGAAGCCCCCTTTCAGCGAATCCGCTTCCCCGCAATCAAACCAAAACTGCGACCGCGGTGCTCAAGACCCATACCAACTCTGCCGGTCGGTCAGTATAGCAACGGGGCCGGCGCGGGAGCTTTGGGCCGATTCGATCGCGGCGCCCTGAACGGAAGGCCTGGTGAAGTCATACGATCTTGGTACCTGGATAAGACGCCCGTGATCATCGGAGGCGTCCAAGGCTTGACCACGGCAGGACATTGTGCAAATGGATCCATGACACCCGTAGTAGGAGACGAGGCCATAACCGTCCGCACACGTTGAGCGAGAAGTCGCGTCATCGGACTCCAACCCACCGGAGGCAGCGGAGCCCTGAGGAATTAAGGCCTGAGCACCTTCGACAGCACGGCCCGCGCCTCGCTGAGCGTTACAGGTCGGTAGGGATCCTTGGCGATGAACTCCCGCAGTTGTGAAATGGTGAAGCCGTCGCCGCCGTAAGCCCGGTCGGCGTCGGTGAGCTCCTGGGGCTCCAGGACCGCTCCCGGGGTGTGGGTTGCCACGAACTCCATGGACTTGGTGCCCGGCGGGGCGTAACCGATCCACATCGATCCGATGTCGGGTCTCGGCAGGTAGTAGGGCTCGACCTCGCCGTAGCCGGCATCCCGAATGGCGTCCGTGCAGCGTTCGGCCAGGTCATAGGGATGGATCTCGGTCAGCAGGAAGTCATGGAAGTGCTCGATGTCCGGATCGCGCATCTTCCCGAGCATCTCGTCCCAGTGTTCGGAGGCGAAGTAGCGGTCGATGGCGTCGTGGTCGGAGTCGTTGATCCGCCTCGGGATCACGTCGTCGAGGTAGGACCGCTCGCCGGCGTCGCCGAGGAGGACGGTCCCGCCGTCGGGATCCGGGCCGATGAGGGAGTCCTCCCCGTATGTCCACATCAGGAAGAAGGAGGGCCGGTCGGCGGTGTAGTACTTGACGAGTCCCCGGTTACCCACCACGGCGTGGCCCACGTTGACCACATCCTTGCCCATGGCGGCCAGATACCGGTCGAACAGGAACTCCAAGGTGACCGGGTGGACACTCGTGGAGAGCATCACCTCGTGGAGGGTCAGGTCGGACCGGCGCATCAGGTCGATGTTCTCCGCCCAGTAGTCGGAGCGGAAGAACGTGACCAGCTCTTCGACCGTGGACGTCATCTCAACAACTCCTCGCTCAATCCCCCGACATCAACCGGTCCAGGACAGCCTGTCCCGGGTTGACGAGTTCCTCGCCGGGAACCCGGCCTGACAATACTTCGGGCCACTTCGGCCCGGCGCCCGTTATGCAGCAAACCACGAAGTCGCCGGGTTCGATCACTCCCTGGCGCGCCAACTCCCATGCACCGGCGAGGGCGGCTGCCGAGGCAGGCTCGGGACTCACCCCTACCTGCGCCGCCCGATGGAGGGCTTCGAAGATCGCATCGTCGGTGACTTCGACCGCGGTCCCGCCCGAGTCGCGGATCGCCTGGAGCGCTATCCGCCCTCCCGTGTCGTCGGCGATCGAAAGCGCCACCGTGTCGGGGCCGGGATGTACCGGAACGTTGTCCAATCCCTTCTCTATAGCCTCGACGATCGGGTTGGCACCCGCCGCCTGCACCCCATGCACCCGGGGGAGCGACTCGGTAAGACCGAGGCGGTACAGCTCCTGGAAGCCCTTCCAGGGGCCGTACAACCCATCGCCGGCGGCCACGGGGAACAGGTAGTGATCCGGCGCCCGTCCCAAAGACAGCACCGCGTCATAGGCCATGGTCTTGTATCCCTCCACTCCGTACGGTGTCGATACGGGCATGGGGGTCATGTAGGTCGAGGGGTACCAGCCGTGTTCCTCTACGAAGGCTTGGAGCGGGGGCTTGCGGTTCATCTCCACGACCACGGTCGCCCCGAACAGGCGCATCCAGTCCCTTTGCGTCCTGGGCGCCCGAGGATCGGCCAGCACCACGCAGCGCATCCCGGCCCGGGCCGCGTAGGCGGCGGCGCTCATGCCGTGGTTGCCGGTGGTGGAGCACACCACTCCGTCGAAGCCGAGTTGCCGGGCCATGGATATCGAGACCGAATGGAAGCGGTCCTTGAATGCGTAGGTGGGGTTGACGGTCTCGTTCTGGAGGTAGAGGAAGGGCAGCGGGTTCCCGCCCGAACGGGGAACCCGGATCATGGGCGTACCGCCCTCCCCGAGCGTGATCCTCTCGGCGCCAGCGGGGAGCGGGAGGAGTTCGGCGTAGCGCCACACTGACGCCGACCGCCGGGCCCACCTTTCCAGGGACACGACCGAGCGGACCGCCGCCTCGTTGTACATCACCTCGAGGGCCTCGCCACATGCCGGGCAGCCCCGGAAGTAGGCGCCAAGGTCGTAGTCGACCGCGCACCTGATGCACCGCAGGCCTTTTGCGAACATCCTCAGCCTCTGTGAACGGTCACGGAGCGGATCGTGGGGCCTAGCGGCGGGGGAATTCTCAGCCCGCGGCCGCAGCCCACGGCTCGACGTTGATCTCCTCCAGGGTGAGCACCGCGTCGGAGGAGAAGGCGTCGATCGGGGTCTCCTGGGTGGCGTACCCGTCCAGCCACGGCGTCCGGTAGCCGTCATCCGACCAGAGGACCGGGAAGAAGTTGTCGTCGAAGTCCTGCTGTCCGGGCGCGAAGTAGCGGCTGTAGGCGCGGTGGCGGATCCGGGGATGGTGCCGGGATGCAGCCGGAATCATGTGGATGCTGTAGGACCGCCGGATGTTCCCGGGCCGGGTGTTGGGCCCGCTCCCGTGCCATATCCAGCCCGTGTGGAAGCCGGCAGATCCGGCCCCGAAGACCAACGGTACCAACTCGACCTCCTCGCCCTCGGGGGCGAATTGCCGCACGTAGTCGGTCCAGCCATCCATGGTGTCGCGGGTGATCTGGGTGGTGCCCGGCGCCGGCTGCGGTCCCCACTTGTGGCTTCCCCGCACGTAGACGAGAGTCCCCCCGTCGGCGTAGGTGTCGTCGAGTGCGATCCAGCAGGTCCAGTTCCACACCGGATCGACCCAGCACATGAATGCCGCGTCCTGGTGGATGTCGAAGGGCTTGCCGCCCTCCGGCTTGTACATGGCGACATCGGCCCAGAGCCGGGCGCTCGAAGCCCCCTCCAGCTGGCATGCCAGCTTGCCGAAGGAACCACTGAACGTGTGCTTGGCCACCACCGGATCGGCCCGCCACAGCCCGGCCAGCACCCGGTGGGCATCGACGGGGTCACGGCCCTTCTGCCAGTAGTACTCGTCCGGCCAGTTGACCAGGTCGTGCTGCCCGTCGAAGATGCGGTCGTATCTCTCCCGCAACTCCATCACCGCGTCCATGTCGATCAGGTCCTCCACGATCAGGAACCCGTCTTCGCGATATTGCTGGATCTGCGCCTCGGTGAACTGCTCGATCACTGCCAACCTCCCGGAAACCTCGGCCGCTCGCGACTATACCCAGCCAGGCTACGCGAGGTACCTTCAGGATGCCTGGTCTACTGCGGAGAGCAACTGTACGGGCTCTCTCCGGCTCGGCCGCGGGCCGCCAGGTTCAGCCGGCCAACTGGAAGATGACCAAGGGGTTGTTCTCGGGGTCGGTCAACTCCACATACCGACCCCACTGCCTGTTCACGACTTCACCCACTCCGACGCCGCGGGCGATGAGGCCGGCTCGGGTGGCTTCGAGGTCGTCCACCTGGAAGCCGGTCCCGACGGATCCGCCGACCGTCATGGGCAACTCGGTGGGATGGACCGACCGGTCGAAGATCTCGACTCCGGGCCCGCCGGCGTCGAGATAGACGAAGTCCACCCCCTCGTCGTACTCGGGGCCGGGGTTGATCTCGACCACCCTCAACCCGAGAACGTCCCGGTAGAAGGCCAGCATCGCCTCGAAATCATCCGCGTACAGCAGCACCGCTCCCAGGTTCACGTCGCCCTCCCTTCCCAGCAGGCCATACCGGTTCAGACCGCGAAGATACGCCGGGGGTTCTTCACCAGCATGTCGTCGATCTGGTCCTCCGTCACCCCCAACTCGCGTAGCTGCGGCACGATCTCGTTGAGTATGTAGGCGTACCCCTTGCCGCCGTACTCCACGAAGTGGATCTTCAGGCAGTTGTCGTGGGCCAGCATCAACTGGTTGCTGTAGCCGTCGGCGCACATCTGGGCGAGGGTCTCGACCCGCTCCCGGTCGGAGACCCAGTGGTCGCCGCCGAACAGCAGGTGAGAGTCGTTCCACGGCGTTCCCCGGAACAGGTCGTAGTCGATCATGACGCCCCGATCCATCACCGACTCATGGTACTTGTAATCGGGGCAACTGCCGTCCATGTGGCTCATGTACACCTTGTCGAGGTTGGCGCCCTCCTCCTCGAGAATGTCGATGTAGCGGTGGGCCTCCTTCATGAAGACCATCGGGTGAACGGTGAGCGGAACTCCGGTCGCGGCCTGGGCTCTTCCCCCGGCGCGGAGGACCTTCTCCTCCTGGGGGTGGAGGGGCTCGCACATGCCCAACTCGCCGATGACCCCTGCCTTGACATCCGTTCCCTGGATACCCACCTCGATGTCCGTGATCAGCATCTCGGCCAACTCGCCGACCGATGCGGTGGCGTGCCCCGGCGGGTGGGACGGGGCGATGTACCACCCGGTCGACGCCACCACGTGGAGTCCGGTGGCGCGGCTCGCCTCTGCCAGAGCATCCGGCCACCAACCCGGTATCTTGCCGCTCACGTCGATGATGCTCTGCCCGCCGGCGTCGGCATACATCTGTAGCTCTCGGATCGCCACATCGAGTTCCGTCATGTTCAGGTTGTCGCGGGAGATGTAGGGTCGCTCGGCCAGGGTCTCGTAGGCTTCCCGGGTCACCGGGGCCTCGCCCAGAGCCTGCACCTCCGGCGGGTCGTCCGGACCGGGAGGCTCCCAGAACAGGTCGCCGCTGTCGATGACGATGTGCTCGTGGCTGAGGGTGACTCCCAGATCCTCCGGCTCTATCTCTCCCAGAACGGTACGGACCTTCGCCATCTTGGCCTCCTCTCGCGCCTACGGCCGGATCAGAACTGTGCCCCCGCCCGATGGAGCGCGTCGATCAACTCGGCGCGGTGATCCTGGAATTCGGTGCTGGTCCGGAGTGACTCCTCCCGCGGGTGGGGGAACGGGACATCCGTCTGGTGGAACAACCGGCCCGGCCCGGTGGACATCACGAAGACCCGCTCGCTCAGGTACAGAGCCTCCTCGACATCGTGGGTAACGAACAGCACGGTTGGCTGCGAGTCCTCCCAGATCTTCAGGAACTCGGCTTGGAGCCGGGTCTTGGTCATGGCGTCCAGGGAGGCGAAGGGCTCGTCCATCAGCAGGACATCCGGCTCGGCGGCCAGGGCGCGTGCCACGTCCACACGCTTGCGCATACCTCCCGACAGCTGGTACGGGTAGGCGTCCTCCCGGCCCGACAGACCGACCAGGTCGATGAAGCCCTGAGCCTTCTCGCGTCGCTCTGTCTTCTCGACCCCCTTGACCCGCAGGCCGTACTCGACGTTCTGGACCACCGTGTACCAGGGGAACACCGCGTCGTCCTGGAAGACCATGCTGCGGTCCGGGCCCGGAGCCGTCACCTCGATCCCGTCCCGGGTGATGGTGCCGGTGGTCGGGGCCAGCAGCCCGGCCACCAGGTTGAGCAGGGTCGACTTGCCGCACCCGCTCGGACCGAGCAACGACACGAAGTCGCCCTCGGAGAGTTGGAAGGAGATGTTGTCGAGAACGTGCAAGTCGTCGAAGTGGATGGAGAGGTCCGAGACCTCCAGTTTGACCGCGCCGTCGCTGCCCATGTCCATCGTCATTCTTCTCCTCTGGCAGGAAACCTACCGCCCTGAGGCCGGTTGGCGCAACAGCCTTCCATGGTCAATGCTCTCTTTCGGCCTTCATCCTCCGGCGGATGGAAGCCGTGGCCTCGGCGTCCACCACCATATCTTCGTCCAGAATCACCCCGTAGTCCCCTCGGGCCGCCTCGAATCCGACCTTGCCGTTCCTCACGTCCTCGGCGACCCGGGCCGGGTCGCGTTCCAGCGGATCACCCCAGCCGCCGCCCCCCGCCTGAACGTGGTGGTACAACTCGCCGGCAGCCAAGCCATCGCTGAACATGGGCGGGAACTCCTCCTCTTCGCCGGACAGCCTCGAGACGGTGTTGGCGGACAACCCGCCCGGAGCACCGCCCATCAGGCCGAAGGGCGGGTGCCGCTGGCGGTCGGAGCGGATCAGCAGGGAGGTGGGCACCAGCGGCCGCCATGACTTCTCCAGGCCCAGACCACCGCGGTGGCGCCCCGCCCCACCGCTGTCGGGCACCAGGCCGTAGCGTTCGATGATGATGGGGAACTCCGCTTCCGCCACCTCTATGGGTACGTTGGCGGCAGTGGCTATGGGGTTGCTGAGCCCGTCGTTCCCGTCGCTCTCGGGAGTGGCTCCCCAGGTCCCGACCAGCAGCTCGAAATAGACGAAGGGCTCGCCGTCGTCGTGATGACCTCCGAGAATCACCACTGTGTTGCCGCCCTCGCCGGCCGCGGGCACGCGGTCCGGGACCAGCTGGGCAAGGGCGCCGTTGATGGCGTCGAAGGCGCGGAACCCGGTGACGCCCCTCATCGAGTTGGCGCCCGGATAGACGGCGTGGGTCACAGTCCCCGGTTTGGTAACGATACGGACCGGACGGAAGGCCCCGGCGGTGTTGGGGAACTCCGAGGCGGCGGCCGACATGACGCAGTGGTATGCGGTGGCCACGATGAACGAGCGGGTGGCATTGAGAGACCCCGCCACCATGGGATCCGAGTCCGAGAGGTCGACCATCACCTCATCCTCTTGGATCGTCACCTTCACCCTGATGGCCACGTCGCGGCTCTCGATGCCGTCCGAATCCATGTAGTCGGTGAAAGTGGCGGTCCCGTCCGGCCAGGTGGAGATCTCCTTGCGCATCAGGACCTCGGTGTAGTCGATCAGCCCATCCATCAGCTCGGTCAGCCGCCCGATCCTGTAGCGCTCGGCCATCGCTTGCAACGCCCTCTCTCCGACAGAACAGGCCGCCACCTGGGCGCCGAGATCGCCGAAGAGCATGTGGGGGACCCGCACGTTGGCCCTGATGAGAGCGTGGACCTCCTCCACCGGATCACCCTCCTTGTAGAGGTGCATCCAAGGTATGCGGAGGCCGTCCTGGAACACCTCGGTGTTGTCCGTGGCCGAGCTACCGAGCAGCCTCCCACCGATGTCGCCATGGTGGGCGGTCGCCACGCCGTAGCCGATCAGGGTCTCCCCGTAGAACACGGGCTTGATGACGAAGACGTCCGGTAGGTGCATGCCGCCGTCGAAGGGATCGTTCATTATGAAGACGTCGCCGGGCCGCATCCTGTGGCGGAAGCGAGCCAGGAGGGCGTCGACGGCAGTAGGCACGGCGCCGAGGTGGAAGGGAATGGTCACGGCCTGGGCCACGGTCTGGGCATCTGGACCGAGCAGGGCGGCGGAGAAGTCCATCGCGTCCCGTACCACGGTCGAGTGGGCGGTCCGGAAGATGGTGGTGGCCATCTCGTCCGCGGCCGAAGCCAGGGCGTTGGCCACTATCTGGCGGGTTACGACATCGGCATGCTCCACCTCGGTCTTGCCGCCCTCCTGGCGGCTCAGGAAGAGGGCCCCCGAAGCATGGCGGCGGGCGACCCAGCCCGGCGGAACCACGATCGTGGTGTCGTACTCGTCGATGAGCAGCGGACCGGTCATCCCGTCCGGCCCTACACCGTTCCTTCGTGCGAGCACCGGAGTGTCCAGGTAGCCGTCGGCGAGGCTGAAAAGGGCGGGACGCCGGCCGTCGGGTGGCCTGGTTTCTTCAGCGCGGTCGGGAAGCGCTGCTTCTTGCGACACCTGCCTGGTTCGAGGCAGGGATCCCAGGGCCGCGAGTCGGACCGCCCGCACCTCGATCGGGTCGTCCGGATCCTTGCGCACGCCGTACAACTGCTCGTGGCGGTCCTCGAAGTCCGTGACCAGCTTCGCCAGCCCTGCAGCGGTCAGCTCGGTCTCCGGAATGGTCACCTCGATGTCGAAGCTCTGGCCCTTGTAGCGCACATCGGCGGATCGGACCCACTCGCTGACCCCGCCGGAGATGCTCGACTCCAGCCGGGATTCCAGCTCGGCCAACAATCGGGACATGGTGGGGATCACCGAAGTGTCCCTGGCGTCCAGTTCGCAGAACCGGACATCGTGGTACTCCGGCCGGGCATAGAGGAGACCTGCCGCAGAGAAGACCCCGGCATTGGGGGGCACGACCACCGTGTCGATCCCCAACTCGGTTGCCAGGCTGGCCGCGTGGATAGGACCTGCCCCGCCGAACGCGATCAGGGCGAACTCCCGCGGATCGCGCCCGCGCTCGGACGAAACCGCCCGCAGGGCGCGCATCATCCGGGCGTTGGCCAGATCGTGGACACCCCGGGCGGCCTCCGCCACCGGAATCTCCAGCGGGGTGGCGACCGACTCCAGCGCGGCCCTCGCCAGACCCGGTTTGATCGAAACGGCGTCCCCGGCGAGGGGCCCGGACCGGACGTAGCCCAGCACCACGTTGGCGTCGGTCACGGTGAGATCGTCCCCGCCGAGGCCGTAGCAGGCGGGACCGGGAACCGCCCCGGCGCTGCGAGGACCCACCTGGAGGCCGCCGGCGGAGTCCACCCAGGCGATACTCCCACCACCGGCCCCCACCTCCGCAATGTCGATGCTCGGCACCCTCAGCAACTCTCCGGAACCACGCAGCAGCCGGGTCCCCACCGATAGGTCGGCACCCACCTCGTACTCCCTGCTGAGGGTGACTCGCCCTTCCTCGATCAGCGACGCTTTGGCCGTGGTGCCGCCCATGTCGAACGAGATGGCGTTCGCTATGCCCAGTTCCCTGGCCAATCCTTGGGCGGCCACCACTCCGGCCGCCGGACCGGATTCGAGGGCGTAAACCGGCCGGTGGGCGGCGTCGGCGGCGGTCATAGCGCCACCGGACGACTGCATGATCAGGACCGGAGCGTCCACCCCGACTCCTTCCAGACCGTCCACGAGATCGCGCACGTAGGCGCCCATGATCGGGATCACGTAGGCGTTGAGGGCGGTAGTGGCGGACCGCTCGTACTCGTTCTGCTCCCTGAGAACCTCGTTCGACAGCACGACATGGACGCCGGGGAGTTCACGCCTCAGGATTCGCGCCACCTGCTCCTCATGGGCCGGATACTTGTGGGCGTGCAACAGGCAGACCGCCACCGCCTCCACCTGCTCGTCGCGCAATCGGGCGGCCACCTCCGCGACCTCGGCCTCGTCCACCGGACGGTGGGACGTCCCGTCGGCCAGCATGCGCTCGCCGATCTCGAAACGAAGGCGCCGCTCGACGATCGGCGGGGGCTTGCGCCAGAAGGGGTTGTAAAGGTGGGGCATCCTGACCCGACGGAGTTCCAGCACGTCGCGGAACCCCTCCGTGGTCACGAGGGCCAGGTGGGCGCCCCGGCGCTCGAGAATGGCGTTGGTCGCCACCGTGGTCCCGTGGATTACCTCCTGGACCAGGGTTGGCGCCGACCGGGGTGAATCACGCACCAAGGTGTCGATGGCGACAGTGACCGCCTTGTCGTACGAGGGAGGTGTGGACAGCACCTTGCGCGTGGTGGTGCGGCCGTCGGGTTCCTGGACGATGACGTCCGTGAACGTTCCCCCTACGTCGGCGCCCACCCGGCTGGCCGCGGAGATGCTATCGCTCCCAGCGAGACGCCGCGTGCGGCGCGGCCCTCATCGCGAGCCGAGCATCTCGCCGACCATGCTGACGGAGGCCGTGGCTCTGGGGCTCCACCTGGTGAACCGCTTGGCGGCGGCGCGCAGCAGGAAGTCGCTCAGTATCGCCAGCGCGGCGAAGATGAAGACGATCACGAGTATTCCGGCGTTGTCCAGGTACCGGCTCCTCCCGATCATCAGCCACCCGAGACCGACGCCGGCGCCCATGAACTCGGCCGCCACCACCAGACCCCAGGACACCACCACCGCCAAACGGAAGCCGGCCATCATGTGGGGCAGGATGGCGGGGACCACCACCGTCCGGTAGATGTGGAACCGCGATGCCCCGGCGGTCAGAGAGGCCCTGACGTAAATGTGAGGCACGTTGCGGACCGCCTCCGTGACCTGGATGGTGAGGATCAGGAACACCCCGAACGCGATCAGGGCGACCCCGGTCGAAGGGTCGGAACCGAACCACAGCAGGAACAGCGGAAGGAGAGCCAGCAGAGGGGTGGGACGGATGGCGTCCAGGCTGAACTCCAGCAGGTCGCGCATCAAGCGGCTGTACCCGAAGGCGAGCCCGATCACCAGGCCCGGGGGGGTGCCGATCGCCAACCCGAGCAGCACCATCCGGGTGCTGACCCAGGTTGCCTCGTAGACACCGTCGGCGAAGGGAACCCTCTTGCCGGCCAGGTAGTGAAACCCTGTACTGAAGACTTCGACCAGCCGATGCGGTGGGGGCAAGTATTCCGGGCCTATCCAGCCGGCGTTGGTGACCGCGTACCAGATGACCAGCACGCCGAGCGGAACGAGCAGTGCCCGGATGATCGAACGGAAGCGGGTGCCGCCGAGAACCTTCTGGTCCCCCAGCACCACACCGGGCCGAGCCGCCGTCGTCCGCCGGCGTTTCAGTCTCATCGGCCGCTCACCTCGTACCCAAGACCTCGGCGACCAGTCCACCGGCGGTAGCCCGCTGTGCCCACCTGATAGTTCGCTTGATCAATGCTCTCAGCAGGAAGTCCGAGCCTATCGCCAGCAGCGCGAAGATGATCACCATGGCGATGATGCGGGCGGAGTCGAGGTTGACCAGTCCGGCCAGCATCAGGAACCCGAGACCCTGGACCGATCCCATGAACTCGGCCGCCACGTCCAACCCCCATGCGGCCATCACCGCCAACCGCAGGCCCGCCAGTATGTGCGGGATGATCGACGGGACCACCACCGTACGATAGATGTGAAACCGGGACGCCCCCGCCGTCAGAGCGGCCTGTACGTGTATGTGCAGGACGTTGCGAACCGCCTCGGTGGTCTGGATGGTCAGGATCAGCATCACACCCAAGGTGACCAGGGCGATCTGGGGCCGCATCCCTATGCCGAACCAAAGCAGGAACAGCGGTATCAGCGCGAAGATCGGTACCACGCGCAGCGCGTCGAACGAGAACTCCAACAGGTCCCGCGCCCATCGGCTGTATCCGAATATAAGACCGAAGCCGAGCCCTGCCAACCCACCCACGATTATGCCGGTCACCACCATCTGCAGGGTGATCCAGAAGGCGCCGGGAATCAGATCCCCGATCGCCCACCACACCGAGAACAGCTTCTGGGGTGTCGGAAGGAGGATCGGCTTGATCAGACCGAGGTTGGTAATAGCGGCCCAGATCAAGAGGGCCAGCACGGGGAGGAACAGCGCCCGCACCATCCGGCTGATACGCCCCGGCCTGCGCAACCAGGCGAGAGTGCGATCGGCCAAGTTGCCAACGAAGCGTCGACCAATTCGGCTTCTGTGTGGTCCGACCATTCGTCGTGTCCTCGTCGCGATAGTCCGATCTGAGGGTTCATGCCTACCGGATGGCCGCAGGATACACACGCGGGCACCGGGACGACGGAGCACACGTAGAACTCCACTGGCCCGTCTTGGACCCACCCCCGACGCCTACAATGGCTCAGGCCACCAAGGAGCGTGAGCGTGCGGTTTCGAGACTTACCGGTGTGCTTGGTTGCCGCGACCCTTCTCTTCGCAGCGTGTGGAGGAGACGGAGGTGGCGGGGGCGAAGAGGGTGGTGGCGGCACCGAGTCGGAAACGACCGTCTCCACTTTCGGGCAGTTCGCGGATCGGGCCGACTTGCCCACGGTGGTGTACGACGGCACAGCATGCACCTACATCGGTCCGGAGACCGTCGCTCCCGGCCCGGTCCGGATGACGCTGGACAACCGGAGCGATGTGCGGGCCCGCATCGACATCCTCCGCTTCCCTGAGGGCAAGACCTTCGAGGACCTGGCCGCCTATGTCGAGAGCGGCGAGGCGGCAGCCAACCAGGACTCCCCCGACTGGGTGGATCAGACCCGCAAGATTCGCGCCCCCGCCAACCAGGTGATGGGGGCCAACCGCACCCTGTTCGACAACACCTACGGCATCCTCTGTTACATAGGAGAAACGGAACCCTTCGAGATCCAGGCGGTAGCCACGTTCGAAGTCCTGGAGGGCTAGTTGCTGTTAGGTCACCCTGACTACCGCTAGCGCGGGATCACGGGCAGAACGAGGCGGCTGGCGTGTTCTGCATCGTGGTACACGGTCTGGTGGGCTGACCGGAAGTCAGCCTCGTGGCCGATGTCGCCTCCCAGGTTGGTGTTGCGGTCGAAGCGAGGGAAGTTGCTGCTCGACACGTCGAGACGGATCCGGTGCCCCGCTTTGAACACCCACGCGACCTCCCACAAATCGATCCGGTACTCGTAAACCTGTCCGGGTTCGATCAGGGAGGGGGACTGGCGGCTCTCCCGGCACCTCGCCCTCACGATCCCTTCGGTGACGTTGATGGCCCGGCCGTCGGGGAACACATCTACGAGCGTGGCTGTGAAGTCGGTGTCGGGCGCCGACGAGGCCGCGAACAGGACCGCCGCGACCCGGCCGGTGCACTCGAGGTCGGATGCGAGCAGATCACCGGTATACACCAGGACATCGGACCGATCCTCGACCGTCGACCGGTCACGCGGCCCGCTCTGGTCCACGTACGCCACCTGGCCACCCACCGTGGGAACCGGGTCCGAAGGGTCATACACGTACGTGTCGGGCGGCTCGCTTCCGACCGGTGGCTCCCAACCGAGGCTTCCGTCTCCGTGCCGCGTGTTCGCGGATCCTTGCCCGTGCAGGAAGAAGTCCCGGTACTCCGTGCGCGCCAGCGGCCACTCGTACTCTCCTCGCCAAACGTTGTCGCCGCACACGAAGAGCTGGAGCGGCGCCTCGTCGTCGACCCCGGTGGCGACTCCCTTGAGGCGCTGGTCGTACCAGTGGCGGTGCAGGGCGAAGATGTCTAGTTCGGCATCCGGACCGAACTGGACATCCTGGCCCCAGTCGGCCACCCCGATACGGGTGTGGGTCCAGGGACCGCACATGATCTTGGTGCGAGCCCGAGCCTCGGGCCGGGCGTCTCTGGTCCAGTTCTCGAACGCCTCGAACATGTGGCGCACGGTGCAGTCCCACCATCCGGTCAGGAAGTAGGCGGGCGCCTCGATCGTCCCGTACCGGCCGTTAACGATCCTCCTCTTCCAGTAGTCGTCGTAGGTCTGATGGTCGAGGATCTCCTTCCAAATCTTCACGTCGTCGTACTCGTCGAACGCCGAATAGAGCGGCATCCGCTCGTAGAGGTAGGAGAGGTCACCGGGGGGCTCGCCGGCCTTGCCGCCACCCACCCCCATCGTCCCGCCGGGCAGGCCGGCCAGCATGGCCATCCCTTGCGCGTGGCTGGTCCGCCGACCGATCTGGAGGAAGTGGCTGGCCTGCTGCATAAGGAATGCTCCCTGCTGCCAGAACATGTCGTAGCCGTCCGGCGTCGCCGCGATCGGCAGGATGCCCTTGAGCCCTTCCGAGGCCAACGGGGCGGGATGCATCTGGGTGAAGCCCAGGTAGGAGATACCGAACATGCCGACGTTCCCGTCGCACCATGGTTGGCGGATCAGCCATTCCACGGTGTCGTGGCCGTCCTCGTCCTGGACGTAGACCTCCCAGACCCCGTCGGAGTCGTAGCGCCCCCGGCAGTCCTGGATGACGACGGCATAGCCGCCCTCTCTGAAGCGTTCCCCCCAGCCGACATAGCCGTTCGGGCGCGCCCCGTCGGTCTCGGGATAGCTCTCCTTGCTGTAGATGGTCCGGGTGAGCAGCACGGGAAACTGATCCCCCTCCGGCGGCAGGTACACATCGGCCGACAGCAGGGTTCCGTCCCTCATCGGCACCCGCACATCCAGCATGATCCTCTGTCTCATGTCACCTCCCGTACCCTCTCGTAGTCAAGGCTGATCTCCCCGAACGGTGTCAATTCACTGTGGAAGGACCTACTAGCTGTTGACACGCCGCACCTCTCTAAGCATCATAAGCCCAAGCGGGCGGTGATCGACGGGCGAGAGACGCGCGGGCCGTCCAAACCAAGGGAGGGAATATGAGCAATCGCTGGTGGAAAGGAACACTCCTTCTAGCCATCCTGGCGATGTTGGCAATCGCCTGCGGTGACGCTGAGGAGGAGGCCCCCACGACCACTCAGGCCCCCGCGACCACTCAGGCCCCGACCACGACGGCTGCCATGGTCGAAGAGGAACCCATGGTGGATTTGAGCGTCCCGCCCGACGAGCCCAAGGGCGGCGTGATCCGGATCGGCGCCACGCCGTCGTACGATGACCGTCTGTGGTCTTATGCCGCCTCGATCGGCATGGACACGCGGATCGGCCTCGACCTGGAGATCATCCCGTTCGTGAGTATCCCCTACACGCAGTTGCAGACCGACGAGATCGACATGCTGTTCTCGTGCCAGATCTGCTACGGGACGATCATCGGCGAGTTCCCCGAATACCGGAACTACCTGATCACCAACCAGTACCAGGGCTTCGTGCTCATCGGCAGGGCCGGCGAGACGGTGGTCTACGAGGAAGCGCTCGAGCGATTGGGCGACGAGGAGGCCGCCATGGCCGAGTTGGCCGAGTCCATGAGGGGCAAGGAGTTCGTCAAGACCGAAGGGTTCCCCACCACCTTCGAGCGGGGGCTGCTGGAGAATATCGGGCTGACCTTCGACCCCGACGATACGGCGAGCCAGGACGTGGTGTTCAAGTACTACCCGACCATGGAGGCGATGAACTTCGGCTACCTGAGCGGTGAAGCGGACTACTACACCGGCAACCTCTCCGCCCAGGCCAGGATGCTCTACTCCGAGGAACTGGCGGGCGAATACGTGGTTGCGGCGCCGCTGGAGCTGTTCGGGGCGTCGGCGATCCTCTACTCGACCGAGGGCGTGCGGGCCGACTGGCTCGAGGAGAACCCCGAGACGGTGCTCCGTTCACTGGCCATCTGGTACAGAGCCTCGCGCTACCTGGATGCCTTTCCCGAGATCGTGGGCGAGTTCGTCGGCGAGGAGGCCAAGGACCAGACCGGCGGCACCAGCCTGGGCGCCTTCGTGACCTCGAGGATCATGACGGAACTCAACTACTTCCCGCTGCTCGATGACGCCAAGGACTACATGTTCACGCCAGGCGAGCTCACCTATTTCGGCAACGTAGTGGCCGATAGTTTCGCGTCCGGACGTGAGGAAGGCTATATCGCCGAAGGCGTCGATTGGCAGGACCACGAGGTCCAGGAAGTCTGGTTCAACCGCCTCCTCGAACGCGAGGACCTGGTGGCGTGGATCAACGCTCCGCTAGGAACCGGCGTGGGCCCGAACGGCGACGAGCCCCAGGGCTAAACCCCTACCGCAACCGACTTGACAGTGTGGCTCCCGGCCCGTCCGGGAGCCACACCTGGTTGACGCGCCAGGCGTCAGTACCCACGGGCGTCGACGGGCCAGACCTCGTCCACCACGCCGTTGCGGACCCCGACGAGGTGATCGTAGAGGTTGACGGTGGGGTCGCAGTTGACCGGTATCAGGCGGACCTGTTGGCCGAGGTCGGGTAAGGGCCCGTCGGATGGGGCCAGTACACCGTGCTCGTCGGCGAACCTCTTGTACAGAGCTCCGCCGCCTTGCACGACCGGGAGCCCGTTCCCGAGCGAGACTGCCTTGAGCCCCGCGTCGACGATCGCTATGCCGGGCCGGCGGCTCATGACGGTCGCCAGAACGTAGAGGCTTACCTCGAAGTCACGGAACGGCCCGCCGAACCGGCCCCGGTTGGCCAGGTAGTCCGCGTCCATGAACACGTAGGTGCCGGGCTGGATCTCGTTGTAGACCTCTGATGCGGCCTCGAGGTCGTAGGTCCCCGTCCCCCCGCCGCTGACCACCTGGCACCGGATGCCTTTACGGGCCAACAGGTCCACCGATTCCCGCACCAAGGCGGTGTTCCGCTCCGTGGCGGCCCGGCGGGACGGATGGTCTCTGATGTGCTGGGCGACCCCGTTGTAGGCCTGTAGCCCTACGAACCGTACCGAAGGAGTCGACTCCACCCGCTGGGCCAGCCGAAGAAAGGGTTCGCCGGGTGGCACGCCGGCGCGGTGCTCGGCGGTGTTCATCTCCACCATCACGCCGACGGACGACCCGGCCCGGCGAACCGCCTCGCCAAGGTCGTCGAGGTTGCCGGCGTCGTCCACGCAGACCGTGATGTTGGCCTCACCGGCCAACCGCGCCAGGCGGCGGAGCTTCCCGGCGCCGACTACCTCGTTGGCCACGAAGACATCCCGGATGCCGCCCGCCACCATGGCCTCCGCCTCCGAGACCGTCTGCACGCAGACCCCGACCGCGCCTCGCTCCAGCTGCATCCGGGCGATCGTGACGCTCTTGTGGGTCTTGACGTGCGGCCGCAGGGCGACATCGGCCGTGCGCGCCGCCTCGGCCATGCGATCGAGATTGCGCTCGAGCGAGTCGAGATCCACCACCAGAGCCGGCGTGTCGAGGTCGGCCTCGCGCAGGCCGCGTGACGGCAGACCGGCTCGGGTCATCGGGTTTCTCGGCCGATCAGTCCTTCTCGACCCCGTACAGCTTGGCGGCGTTGTCGCCCAGGTAGGCATCGATGTCCTCGTCCGTCAACTCCGGCAACCCCGGAGCGATGTTCAGTTCCCGGGCCAGCCTCGGGAAGGACCGGGTGTACGGCACGTCCTCGCGGCAGTCGAAGTTGTCGGTACCCCACAGGCACTTGTCCAGCACCATGAAGTGCTTGGCGTACTTGAGGAACCGCACGTTGGTCTCGAGCGGCTGCAGGAACCCCCACCAGCCGGTGCCGGCGTACATGTTGGGGTTCTTCAGCATCATCATCACCACTTCCTCGTAGTAGTTCTCCCCGGCGTGCACCACGATCAGCTTCAACTCGGGGACGCGCACCGCCACGTCGTCCAGGAGGATGGGATGCTGGTCGGCGAGCCGGCCGAACCCGGACCATCCGGTATGGATCTGGATGATCATCCCAAGCTCGGCCGCCTTCTCGTAGATCGGCATGAGGCGCTCGTCGTTGAGGGGGATCCCGTAGCTCGGCGCGGGGGTCATCTTCATGCCGACGCCACCCATGGCGGTGATCTCCTCCATCTCCCGCAGGGATTTGACGCCGCCGAGCAGGTCGACGCTGCCCATCGGGATCAGGCGGTCGGGGAACTTGGCACACTCCGAAATCACCCACTCGGTCGGGACGTGGGTGTTGAGGCGGGGCACCTTCACCGAGTGGCAGACAGCCATGTCGACCCCCGCCTCGTCCATGATCTCCACCATCTGCTCGGCGTTGATGCCCTTGGTGAGCCCGGTCTTGGTACCGAGACCCCGCGCTGCCCAGCCCGCCTTGTACATGGCGTCGTCCATGATGTCCTGGTCGCCCCAGTGCTCCGGCTTCGACAGCCACACATGCGTGTCGATGATCATCCCGACCCCTCCATCCTCGCCTTTTGCGGTCTCCACCCCACCGTACACCCGTAGTGGACATCCTCGCCACCGCCGAAATGGGTCCCGGCTAGCGTTGGGCGCAGCGTGGAGCACGGCCGCAGGGCGGGCTTCGCCGATCGACCACCGTCCCGGAGGGAGGCAAGGATGACCGCCATACAGGAGGTTCGGGCCGGGGTATCGGTCATGATCGACGTGATGGTCCCTATGCGGGACGGGGTCAACCTGTCGGCCGATGTCTACTTGCCGCCCGGCGACGGGCCCTTCCCAACCCTCCTGTGCCGGACGACCTATGGCAAGCAGAGCGGCGAGGTATGTACCGACCTCGCCTACTTGCAGGAGTGGGTGCCTCGCTTCCTCGGAGGCGGATACGCGGCGGTGATGCAGGACTGCCGGGGACGTTACGACTCGGGTGGCGACTTCGTTCCCTACATCCACGAAGCTTCCGACGGGGCCGACACGCTGGCATGGCTGGCCTCCCAGCCCTGGTGCGACGGCAACATCGGTATGTTCGGGCAGTCGTACGTCGCCTTCACCCAACTGCAGGCGGCCCTGTCCGGCCACCCCTCGCTCAGGGGCATCCTGCCGGTAGGCAACCAGGAGGACAATTTCGGTTACTTCCTGATGGACGGCGGAGTCCTCCAGTTGCAGAATTTCGTGTGGGGTATCAATAGCGGTCGGCGGACCATGAACTGCACCAGCTTCGAATTCCTCGACGTGGAGGCGCTGTACCGTCATATGCCCCTAAAAGGAGCCGTGTCAGGCATCTTCCGGCCCGCGTACTGGGCATTTCTGGACCATCCCACCTTCGACGGGTCGTGGCAGACCTACGGATTGAAGGACAAGTACGGGATGATCGAGACGCCCGCCTACTTCGTCACCGGCTGGTACGACACCCTGTCACGCGAGGTCTTCAAGGCCTACACCGGCCTCAAGCGAAGGGGAGGGTCTAAGGCGGCCCGTGACCTGACCCGGATCATCATCGGCCCGTGGTCGCACGACCTCGACCGGGCTGATCGCAACGGCGACATCGACCTCGGGCCCGGCGTGCATTTCGACCTGCCCGGTCTCCACCTCGATTGGTACGACCGTCGACTCAAGGGTATCGACAACGGCGTGGACGGGGAGCCGCCGGTGAGGATCTACGTGATGGGCGACGCCGAATGGCGCAGCGAGAGCGAGTGGCCCCTGGCCCGCACCGACTACCGGCCCCTCTACCTGCACGGCGAAGGAGACGCCCGCTCGCTCTCCGGCAACGGAAGCGCGTCCTTCGACCATCCGGCCGACGAACCCGCCGATCGCTTCGTGTACGACCCTGAGAACCCGGTTCCCACCCTCGGAGGATGCGACGTGATGCTCGACAACGCCGGGCCCAAGGACCGTTCCGAGCTGCAGGAGCGAACCGATGTCCTCGTGTACACCAGCGATCCGCTGGACGGCGATCTGGAGGTCACCGGCCCGGTGACGATGACCCTCTACGCCTCCAGTTCGGCGCCCGATACGGACTTCACCGCCACCCTATGCGATGTCCACCCGGACGGCCGGGCCATCATCGTGTGCGAGGGGATCCGCCGCGCCCGGTACCGGGACTCGGTCACCGACCCGACACTCATGACTCCGCGCACCCCGTACCAGTTCACCATCGACATGTGGCAGACCAGCCAGGTCTTCAAGGCCGGCCACCGGCTCCGGGTGGAGGTCTCGAGCAGCAACTTCCCACGCTTCGACCGCAACCCCAACATGGGTGGGGAACTCTGGAACGAGACCTCGATGCAATCTGCCACCCAGACGGTGTTCCACGACCGGGACCGACCCAGCCACGTGCTCCTACCCGTCATCCCCCGTTGAGGATCGCCCGTCTCGCCCTCTGGATACTGGCCGCCGTCGTCCTGTCATCGGGGTGTGACGGCAAGGTGACCGAAGCCGAGCCTCCAATATCCACCACCGTCGCCGAGGTCGAGCATCCGGTGTCCACTACCGGGAAGGTCGAGGAATGCTCCTGGTGTCCGGTGACGGACACGTCAGGAACCATGGTGGGGCAACCGGCATCCCCATCGCTCGACCTGATGGATCGCTTGGCATCTAGTACGGCCGGGACTCCCTTCGCCGGCCTGACCGAAGACGAAGTTCGCTCCGACATCTCCGACATCTGCGGCGCCGGCGAGGGCGGCGCCTCCCGCCAGGGCCCGGCTGCCGAGACGGCCCGACTCCGGGCGGACCGCCTGGGGGTGTCCGAGTCTGCGCCCGGGGTAGATTCCTACGCGCAGCTACTTGAGACCGAAGCGGACCGGCGCTGCCCCTGACCTACTGGCATGGGGGCGCCTCCGCCCGCGACGTTCCGACCACCTAGTCTGCATACTCTAGTGTTCATATGCAGACTAGAGTATGCATATGGACTTGACACACCCGATCAGCGCGCTTGCGCCCGGTCTCACCGGCGCGGTGCTCGAAGTACTGGCCAGGGCCACCCACCCGCTCACGGGGCGGGCGGTGCAGAGACTCGTCTCGAGGCCTGCCAGCCAGGCAGGGGTCCAGAAGGCCCTGGACAGGCTGGCGGATACCGGCTTGGTGAGCCAGACCGGAGCGGGGCGCGCCTTGCTGCACCGGTTGAACCGCGCCCACGTCCTAGCCCCCGCCGTCCTCGAAGTGGTCGCGATGAACGAGACCATACCGATCCGGATTGCCGAAGCGGTACGGATCCACGCCCCCGGCGCATCAAGTGCCCTGCTGTTCGGCTCGGTAGCTCGCCGCGAGGCGGCACCCCACAGCGACATCGACCTGCTGGTGGTCTGGCCGGATACAACTGAAGAGTCGACCCGATGGTCAGCGGCCGCGGACATCGCGGTAGCGGTGGCACGATTGACCGGCAACCCCTGTACCCCGTTGGTCTACACCGAAGACGAGTATGCCGGCCTACCTGAACGGGCACCCGCGTTCGCGGCGTCTCTGGACCGGGACTCCATCGACCTGCTCGCCTATCGCGTATGAGCCGGGGTACCGCACGGCGAGCTACCTGTGATGACGCCTACGCCGACGCGCGCCTGAACAAGGCCGAAGCGTTCGCATTGGCCGCCGGTCTCGATCCCCTGTCGCATGATGGCCCGACCCGCTCGGTGGCGGTGAGCAATGCCGTCCTCGCCGGAATCGCCGCGGCTGATTCGATCTCTTGCCGAACCCTCCGGCAACGCTCGGCGAGCGGTAACCACGCAGACGCCATAGACCTGCTCAGGCAAGCCCCGGGCCAAGCACAAGACGCCGGCGCCTACCTGATCGCACTGGTGAATGTGAAGAACAAGGCGCAGTACGAGGATCGGAACCCGTCGGTGCCAGAGACGAAGCGGGCGCTAAGAGCGATGGAGTCACTAATACGGATCGCCCGCACTACCTGACCCCCTATACGCGGGCGGCGCTCCGTAGCCGCCGCCGCCGGGGGTGGCGATCTCGAACACGTCGCCGGGGCCGACCTCCGCCTGGGAATTGCCGGCCATCTCCTCCACCCGTCCGTCCGCCCGGAAGATCCGGTTGCGGCCCACCGCTCCGGTCTCGCCGCCATCCACTCCGAAGGGAGCGATCACGCGGCGGGAAGACAGGATGTTGACGGTCATCTCCTCGCCGAACCGGACCCGGCGCACGGCGCCGTCACCGCCCCGGTAGCGGCCGCCGCCACCGGAGCCGCGGCGGACCTCGAAGCTGTCCAGCCGGACAGGGAACCGCCACTCCAGCACTTCCGGATCGGTGAGGCGGGAGTTGGTCATATGCGTGTGCACCGCGCTACGCCCGTCCCGGCGGGGCGTGGCCCCCGCGCCACCGCAGATCGTCTCGTAGTACTGGTAGCGATCATTGCCCCAGATGAAGTTGTTCATCGTGCCCTGGGATCCGGCCACCACCCCGAGCGCGCCGAACAGCGTGTCGACTATCTGCTGGCTGGTCTCCACATTGCCCGCAATCACCGCCGCCGGATACTCGGGGTTGATCATGGAGTTCTCCGGCAGCACTAGCGTGACCGGCTTCAGGCATCCCTCGTTGAGCGGGATGGCGGCGTCGACCAGACACCGGAACACGTACAGGACCGCGGCGTGCGCTACAGCCCGGGGGGCGTTGTAGTTCCCCGGATGGATCCCGCTCGTCCCGGTGAAGTCCACCGTCGCCGAGCGGTTCGCCCGGTCGACGCTGATCTCGACCTGTATCCGGCTGCCGTCATCCATGCGCCCCACGAACGACGAGTCGACCAGGGCGTCTATGACCCTGCGCACCGACTCCTCGGCGTTGTCCTGGACATGCACCATGTAGGCGTGCACCACATCCAACCCGTAATGGTCGATCACCGCCCTCAACTCTCCGGCGCCCTTCTCGCAGGCCGCCACCTGGGCCTTGAGGTCGGCGATGTTCTGTTCGGGACTCCGGGCCGGATAGGGCCCGCCCGCCAGCAGGTCCCTCAGCTCCCGCTCCAGGAACCTCCCCTCCGACACCAGCGTGAAGTTGTCGATGAGGATGCCCTCCTCCTCCACCGTCGTGCTGTCGGCCGGCGCCGAACCCGGCGTGCGGCCTCCGATGTCGGCGTGATGTCCCCGGGACGCCACGTAGAAGATGACCGATCCGCTTGCATCGTCGAAAACCGGCTTGATCACCGTGATGTCCGGCAGGTGGGTGCCCCCGTTGTAGGGGGCGTTCATGACGTACACATCCCCGGGCGCCATGTTCCCGGGGCCGCCCCGGTCGCGGATGATCGACTTGATCGACTCGCTCATCGACCCGAGATGGACCGGCATATGGGGCGCGTTGGCGATCAGGTCGCCCTCCGGGTCGAACAGCGCGCAGGAGAAGTCGAGGCGCTCCTTGATATTGACCGACACCGCGGTGTTCTCGAGCACCAACCCCATCTGCTCGGCGATGTTCATGAACATGTTGTTGAAGATCTCGAGCCGTACCGGGTCGGCGTCGGTACCGACCGAAGCCCGGCGAGGGAGGGGGACCACCCGCTCCATCACCAGGTCGCCCGCGCCGGTGATCTGGGCGTGCCAGCCGGGTTCCACCACCAACGTCGAGGTGGGTTCGATGATGACCGCCGGCCCGGTCACCGGGTGATCGGCCGGGATGGACGCCCGGTCGAAGAACGGGGTCGCCACCCAACGCCCCTCCACATAGGTGTCGTACTCCCCGATCGGAACGGGCTCTTCAGCGGCGTCGGGCGCCAGGCCGAGCGGTACCTCGTGGCTATGCCCGACCACCTCCACCTGGATCGACTCGACCTCCAGGAGCGTCTCGGGGGAGAGGAAGCCGAAGCGCGCCGAGTGAGCCGCCTCGAAGCCGTCCACGACCGCACCCAGCGAGCCGGCCGCCACCTCCAGCGATGTGTCGGAGCCCTGGTACCTGATGCGCACGCGGCGCACCACCTCGGTGCGCTCGTCCCCGACCCCTTGGGCGCGCATGGCCACCAGCCCGTCCGCGGTCAGATCGGCGAAATCGGTTTCGAGCCGATCCAGCAACGCCTGGTCGAGACCCGCCTCCACGGACCGGTCCCGCACCACGCGGACGTCGGCCAGACCGATACCGAACGCGGACAGGACCCCCGCGTAGGGATGGCTCAGCACCCGCTCGATTCCCAGGCTGTCGGCCACCCGGCAGGCGTGCTGGCCGGCGGCCCCGCCGAAGCAGGCCAGCGTGTAGTCGGCCACGTCGTAGCCCCGTTGCACCGAGATCTTCTTGATGGCGTTGGCCATGTTCTCCACCGCGATGGCCAGGAAGCCCTCGGCCACCTCTTCCGGCGTCCGGGGAACGCCGGTCGCCGCGGCGATCTCCGCGGCGAGGGCGGTGAACAGCGACCGGGTGCGCTCGGAGTCGAGGGGCTGGTCGGCGTCGGCGCCGAACACCCTGGGGAACAGGTCGGCCTGCAGGCGGCCCATCATCAGGTTGCAGTCGGTGATTGCCAGGGGACCGCCGTTCCCGTAGCAGGCCGGACCGGGATCGGCGCCGGCCGAGTCCGGCCCCACCGTCAGGCGGCTCCCGTCGAAGTGCAGGATAGAGCCGCCTCCGGCCGCCACCGTATGGATCAGCATCATCGGCGCCCGGACCCGTACCCCGGCCACCTCGGTCTCGTAGGTCCGCTCCAGCTCTCCGGCATAGTGGGATACGTCGGTGGAGGTCCCGCCCATATCGAATCCGATGAGGCGGTCGTATCCCGCCGCGAGTCCGGTCCGCACCATCCCCACCACCCCTCCGGCCGGACCGGATAGGAGGGCGTCCTTGCCCTGGAAGGCATGGGCTCCGGCCAGTCCCCCGTTGGACTGCATGAACATCACGCGCGGAGGCGAGGCCGATATGGAGGCCAACCGGAGCTCCACCTGCTCTATGTAGCGGCGCAGGATGGGGGACAGGTAGGCGTCGACCACCGTGGTGTCCCCCCGCGCCACCAGCTTCATCAACGGGCTGACCTCGTGGCTGACCGAGACCTGCGCGAACCCCAGCCGCCGGGCGATGGCGGCCACCCGCCGCTCGTGACGGCGGTGGCGGTAACCGTGCATGAAGAGGATGGCCACCGAATCGATACCCCGTGCCCTGACGGCGACCAGGTCCGCCTCGACGGCCTCCTCGTCCAGCGGGACGATCACGTCACCGCGGGGACCCATCCGCTCGTCCACCTCCAGCACCCGCTCGTAGAGCATCTCAGGCACTTCGATATCGAGCTCGAACAGGTCGGGGCGGGTCTGGTAACCGATGACGAGGGCGTCAGCGAACCCTCTCGTGGTCACCAGCACGGTCGGCTCCCCGCGGCGCTCGAGCAGGGCGTTGGTGGCCACGGTCGTACCCATCTTCACGGAGTCGATCGGGGCCTCTATGCCGGTCTCCTCCAGCAGCCTCCGGATCCCTTCGATGGCCGCGTCGGGATAGTGGCGAGGGCTCTCCGACAGCAGTTTGCCGGTGAGTACCTCACCGCCCGGCGTCCGGGCCACCACATCGGTGAAGGTGCCACCTCGGTCGATCCAGAACTGCCAACCGCCCGCCTGCCCGGAGGTGGTCTGCTGCGCGGTCACGGCCACCCGACCGGCCGCGGTGCGGGGCTGGCTGTCTTCGGCTCGATGACGCTCATCGACCGGCGGATGGAGTCAGAATGCGCCGGGGGTTCTCGACCAGCATGTTGTGGATCTGCGATTCGGTCACCCCCCGGGCGCGCAACATCGGTACCGCCCATTCGAGCACCAGCGAGTAACCGGATCCGCCGAAGCGCTTCCAGAGCAACCGCACTCCCACATCCTGAGCCATCACGATCTGGCGGTCATAGCCCTCGTGGCAGAGCATGGCGATGGCGTCGACCCGCTCGATGTCGCCGGGCATGCGGCATCCTCCCAGGAACGCGGGCATGTTCAAGCCTTCATACCCGAAGGTGTCGTAGGAGATCGTGATTCCCCGGTCCAGCAATCTGCGGTGGTAATCAAGGTGGTCGAGGCTGAGATCGCAATGACTCAGGTAGAAGCTGTCGAGGTCGGCCCCCTCCTGCTCGATCAGATCCACGTAGGCCTCCCCCACCGTGGCGATGCCACCTCGGACGGCGTCGAATATCGAGGGATGGATGGTGAACCCCACCCCGGTCCTGATCTGCGCCCGGCAGGCCGCCCGGAGGATCTTCTCCTCCTCCGGGTGGTAGGGCAGGGGCTCCTCCGAGCAGGCGCACTCTCCTATGGACCCGGCCCTGATCCCGGTGCCGTCTATCCCCTCCGTTATCTCGGTGATCATCAGCTCGGCCACCTGGTCGATGGTCATCTTCGCCACCCAGGGAGGGTGCATCCCGTGCTTGTAGAAACCGGTGGTGGTGATGATGTTCACCCCGGTCGCCTCCGCGATCCGCCGCAAAGCCACCGGATCCCGGTTGAGGCCCACCCCCGTGTTGTCGACCACCGTCGTGCCTCCGTAGGCGGCGAAGTGCCCCAACTCCTCGGCGGCGATCCCCTCGTCGTCGAGCGAACTGTTCTGTCGGTTGGGCGCCCCACGCCGGAGAGCGCCGAGGATGTCGATGGTGATCGGTAGATCCCAGTACGGGAAGTCGGAATGGTCCTCCCCGTCCGCGTCCGGGTCAGGCCCGCTGGAGTACACGTGCTCGTGAAGCAAAACGATGCCCAGATCGTCCGGGTGTATCGGTCCGGTAACCGTCTGGATCAAGTTCATACGCCCGAGCCTCCCAGGTCCTCCTTGATCTTATCGGTCGGAACTGCGCGCAGCGTGCGGTCCGATGCTCGTCCATTGGATCGAGCACATGGCCGAAAACCAGTTGAAAGGCCATATGACCTGGGCTAGCCTCGACAGCGGGTACCGGATTCCTATGTTGAGGTCATCGACCAGGAATCGTGATCGGACGGGGAGAAGAGAGCCGTGGTAGTTAGAAGCAGGAGAGAATTCCTGAAAGCTTCCCTGCAGGTCGGTGGAGGTCTGGCCGTCTTCGGATTAGCGGCCTGTGGCGACGACGAGCCGGCTGCCACCACATCCCCACCAACGACGGCGGCGGCGACGACAGCCGCTCCGACCACTATGGGCAAGGAACCCGTCACTATCACGATCCTCACCGCCGACCAGTCGGCCGTCCAGTTCTTCACGGACATCGGCCCGGCCTTCGCCGCCATGCACCCGAACTACGACATCACGTTCGACATCCCGGCCGAGCAACCGGCGGAGGTGCGGCAGCGGGTTCTCGACCAGTTGGCAGCCGGTGAGAAGATCGCCGACAGCACCGACCTCGACAGCGAGGACACGTGGAATTCGGCTCTGGCCGCCGGTCTCCACGAGTCGGGTCTCTACGACTTCACTGACGCCGCCCAACCCTGGGTCGACCAGATAGCCGGTGGTATGCGCGAGGGCAAGTTCAAGGGCCGGTATTACGGCATTCCGGGACTCCTCTCGGCGGTCACCTACTACTACCGCGCCGACCTCTTCGAGCAGGCCGGTATCAGTGCCGACTTCGCGACCTGGGACGACTTCATCGAGGGCGGGAAGAAGCTCAAGGCCGCGACCGGCGCCAACATCATGATCATCGAGGACAGCACGTCGAGGCACTTCAACTACATGATGCCCCATGCCGGCGGGAACGTCTTCGACGAGGAAGGGGCCGTCAATCTCGATGCTGACGAGAATCTGGAGGCTCTCGAGACCCTCGTCCGGATGGTTCGTGAGGACATCGCCTTCACGACCAGCGAGTTCTACGGCGCCGGGACCTTCGAGGCCTACCGCGATGACACCATCGGCGGCGCGTACATGCCCAACTGGTACGGCGATCTGCTGCTGCCCCCGAACCTCCCGGAGCACCAGGGCAGGTTCAAGATGGCGCCTCCTCCGAAGTTCGAGGCCGGTTACACGAGCGCGCGGGGTGGAGCTCCCATCTACCCGGTACTGGCCGGACCGCACCAGGAGTTGGTGTTCGACTTCCTCGCCTTCGGGTTCCTGTCGGTGGAGAACAACGTCAAGAGGTTCGAGGACTTCGCGACACCTCCCATGAACCTGGCGGCCTACGAGGACCCGGCTCTGGCCGAAGCCGTACATCCGTACCTGGAGCAGCCCGTGGCCCCGGTCTACACGGCGATGATCGAGAACTTCGCCACCGTCAACACCCATCCGCTCCTCATCCGGGCCTTGGACCATCTCACCACCAACACGGTGCCGCCTGTGCTGGCGGGGGACAAGGAACCGGCAGCCGCCCTCAAGGAGGCCGCGGACGCCATCAGGGCGATGGCAGGTGAGTAATAGACAAGACAACGCAGTCCGGATCACAGATAAAGGCGCACACCACAACTTGCTCCGGTGATGAAGTGGTGGGCTGGGTTGCCGCCGGTTCATAGACAACAAACGTTGCCCTGTGGCGGCCAGCCCTTCATCGCCGAGCGCTGAGAACGGAGCCTGCCCTGAGCGTGGAATCCCGATCTGACCCACCAGGTGCACACTCGGGGCATATCGTGCGAGGATCGCGTGAGTCGCGAATCGCTCCCTACCTGTTCCTTTCGCCCTTCCTGATCCTTTTCAGCATCTTCACGATCTACCCGGCCGCGCTGGGGATCTACCTGAGCCTCACCAAATGGACCGGCGCCGTCGGCCAGGAGCCCGAGCTGATCGGCCTGTCCAACTACCGGCGAATGCTCAAGGACCCTTCTTTCCTGAAAGCCCTCACCAACACGGGCTGGCTGGCCGTCGCCGCGGTCATCGTCATCGTCCCGACCGCGCTGTTCCTGGCGATGATTCTGAACACCCGCTGGATCCGGCTCCGCACCTTCCTACGGACTGCGTTCTTCCTACCAATCGGCACCCCGACCGTGGTGATCGCCATGGTGTTCATCGTCATCTACAGCGAGCACTACGGGGCCCTGAACTGGTTGCTGGGCCTCGTCGGGCTCGGGCCGTTCGACTTCACAGGAACACCGGCCTTCGTCAAACCCGCCATCGTCGGGCTCCTGCTGTGGCAATGGACCTCGGTTCCCATGATCTACTTCCTGGCCGGCCTTCAGGGAATCCCGCCTTCCCTCTACGACGCCGCCCTGGTCGACGGGGCGGGGCCCTGGGCATCGTTCCGGAAGGTGACCCTCCCCCTGCTTCGGCCCGTGTCCCTCTTGGTGCTGGTCCTGCTCGTCAACGACGCCATACGGATCTTCGACCAGATATTCATCCTGCTGTTCTTCACCGGTGCTCCCTACCAGACCAGCGGGGGACCGGGAGAGCAAGGTCTGACGCTCGTCCTCTACATGTACCGCTCGGCGTTCCGGTTCAGGGAGTTGGGCTTCGGCGCGGCGGTGGGCGTCTCGATCTTCGTGCTCGGCCTGGGGATCGCCCTCGTGCAGTTATGGAGGTTCGGCGCGCTGAGAAAGGAGGGCGGCGGTGCCGGCCACTGATACCGAGCGCCGCACGACGGCTTCTCCCGCAGGATCGCGTGACCTCTCCCTGTACCGGAGAAGGGCCGTCCGCATCCTCATCCAGGTGCTGCTCGTGGTCGCGGCGCTTCTGGCCCTCTACCCGCTGATATTCATGGTGTCCGGATCCTTCAAGCGGGTGTCCGAACTCACGTCCCTGCCCCCCACCCTCATCCCGAGAGCATTCGACCCGGGCGGGTACGAGCAGCTGGCAACGACCGGATTCCCCAGGTGGTTCGCCAACAGCATCTTCGTGACGACCCTCCGGGTGAGCCTCACGATCCTGGTGTCGTCGATGGCAGCCTTCGCGTTCGCGGTCTACCGCTTCCCGTTCCGGCGAACGCTGTTCATCATCGTGGTCGGGTCGCTCCTGCTGCCCTTCGAGGTGCTCTACCTGCCACTGCTGTCGCTGATGATCGACCTGGACTGGATGAACACCTACCAGGCCCTGATCCTCCCGTTCGTGGCCAGCGGCTTCTCCGTGTTCGTGATCCACCAGTACATGGTCAGCCTCCCGTCCGAACTCATCCAGGCGGCCCGGGTCGACGGCGCTTCGGAGTGGAGGATCTACTGGAACGTCGCCATGCCGCTAGCGCGACCCATCCTCGGTGCGATCAGCGTGATCCTTTTCATCCAGACCTGGAACAGCTTCTTCTGGCCGCTGATAGTCCTCCAGGACACCGACCTGTTCGTCCTTCCGGTCGGTCTGACAGCCTTGCTCGCGCGAGTGTTTCACGAGCAGGACATGTGGACCGCTGTTCTAGCAGGAAGCACCCTGATGACGATTCCCATGGTGATCGTCTTCCTGGTGATGCAACGCCAACTGGTCGCGGGCCTGACAGAGGGCTTCAAAGCCTGAACTCCAGACCCCCACGGGAGCTACGGAGTTCGGACTAGATGTCGATGTAGGAGCCCGGACCGGCACTCTCCTGGCGCAGCCGCCCCTCACCCCGACCGGTAATTGGCAGGGCCCGGGACGGGCAGGACTATCGGATGCCGACAATCGTTAAGCAGTCCCGGACCCCCCTTTGATCGAGCCCACCCACAGGCTTCACCCATGACGGACGCAGGAGTTGTGCAGTCAGGCGCACCGGATGTCGTCGGGGTCCCATCGGAAGGAGACCGGCGGCTCGCGGGAAATGCGGTCCCTAGTCTCGAGCCACCTGTCCCGCCACTCGTCCGGGCCGATCACAACCGACTCGGGAGCGGACCGGCTCCGGGCGACGAAGCTGGGCGCCCAGTCCCTTCCGGTGGGCGCGCCGACCGGGGAGTAACGGAGGTCGAAACTCCAGCGCAGATCATCGCTCAGGTTCGGCAAGGACGAGTGCACGGTGCGCCGGTGCATGAACAGGACATCGCCCGGATCCATCTCCACCGGGATCGCTCCCGGAGGCACCCGCTCCTCCGGGATGTGCAGCCCCTTGGTCCGCTGCGTGTCAAGGCAGTGCAGGATCAGATCGTCCCGGTGGCTGCCGGGAACCACTACGACGCAACCTGTCTCGACATTGGCCACGGTCAGCGGGATCCAGACCGTGAGTATGTCTGTGGTGTCCCCGGCCTCGTGGACCACGCTCTGATCCTGGTGCCAGACGGTCCGGGAGATCATCGTGTTGAAGAACAGCTCGTCGGGAACCAGGTGCTGGGGCGGCTTCATCCGCGCATGCTGCACCGGATGGACGAGAATCTCGGGGCCTATGAAGCGCTCCACCGCGTCCAGCAATCTCGGGTTGGTGAGCAGGCCGAACACCGCCGGACCGAGGTGAATCGGGGTGTCGACCGTCGTGCGCGCGCCGGGAAGGCAGATGTCCGTGTAGCGGAAGACATCCCCGCGCGTCTCAACGCCCAGGCGCACCACCCTGCGACCGAGAGGCAGGTCGGAGTGACGATCCTCGATCACGCCATCGGCCTCCAGCCGGGCGGATACATCTTCGATGAGAGCGTGGTACTCGTCGAACAGAGGCAGGAGATCCATCGGGGGATCGAGCAGATCCTTCCAGACAACGTAGCCGACTTCGTCGAGGGTCTGCTTACGGGTAGTACCGGTGACGACCATCGGCTGCCTCGTTTCCTGTGGACCGGCGAACGCGCCGCCGCGCTCGGCGTATCCACCATATCCACACTTCTGGACCGTTACGATGGTACTCGTCGCCGTCCGAACGCGGGCGGAATCGACACCGGAGATCTTCGCCGGAGACGCCGGTCCATTACAGGAAGCCATCAACTTGATTCCAGCCTCCACAGCTCGGCACTTGGGCGGTCACCTACACGGCCGGCATAGGGCAGACGTACTTGTGGTCGGCGGCGGAACGGCGGGCTTTGTCGCGGCCACCGCTGCGGCCAGGAACGGCGCCGAAACCATCCTCGTGGAGTACCTGCCCTTCCTGGGCGGAACTCATGGCGGCGGAGCCATGGTGATGGGGACCATCGGCTTCCGGCCCACCGGGGAGAGCAGCCACCGGGTCGACGCGGCCGGCCAGCTCATGGTGGGTGGCATCCCCTTGGAGTACTACGACCGGATGCTGGCGGCGCGAGCCACGTCCGGAGACCCCGGCGATCCCAGCAACGCCTGGCCGAAGGACCTGGAGATCAGCAAGGTCGTCATAGAGGAGATGGTCACCGAAGCCGGGGCGGACATCTGGTTCATGACCCAGCTGGTGGACGTTATCGTCGACGACGGAGCCGTGGTGGGCGCCCTGGTGACCAGGGGAGGCGGGTTGGTCCGAGTCGATACCGGGATCATCATCGACGCCAGCGGTGACGGAGTCGCCGCGGTCCAGGCGGGCGCGGGATACGAGGTGGGACGACCCAGCGACAACAAGGCCGAGGCCGCCACCCTCTACTTCGAGATGGCGGGTATTGACCTCGGAAGACTCCTCGATCATCTCGCCGATCACCCCGAGGACATCAGCCACCACCACCGAAATCGTGGGGTCTCGGCCACCACCCTGCGGCGCGACTGGGAGGCCGGCGGTCCCTTCGTGGTCCGTCTCGGCGTCAACTACGCCCCGGGGAGGGAAGCCGGTCTACTTCCCACGCCCGTGGGAGCGGAACACTCCGCCCACACCGACCCCAGCCTGGGGACCTTCTGGATGCACTGGCGGGACGGGCGGTGGGTGGCCTCGTCCTTCTCCGTCAATATGGACACCACCTACGGTCTCGATCCGAGGGACCGCGACGCATACGACGACGCGCTGGTGGCAACGCGCCGGTTCGTCCTGGACATGGTGCGCTACTACCAGGCCAACGCTCCCGGTTTCGAGGACGCATATCTGCTGAGGTTCGGGACGTTGCTAGGGGTCCGGGAAGGTCCACGAATCCTCGGCCGGTACCTGCTGACCGCAGACGACGTGGCCACCGCTTCCGACTTCCCCGACGCCGTAGGGCGGTGCGGGGTCCGGGTGGACATCCACCCCGAGGACCCGGGGGGGCGGGAGTTCCTCCTCACGGACGTGGGCGGGGACCGGGGCTGGTACCAGATCCCCTACCGGGTCCTGGTCGCCGCCGATGTCGACGGCGTGATGATGGCCGGACGCAACATCTCGGCCGACCATATCGCCCACGGATCGGCCCGCCACCAGGTCACCTGTATGATGATCGGCCAGGCAGCGGGGACCGCCGCCGCCATCGCCGCCCGGCAGGGGGCGCCGCCCCACCACATCGACATCTCGCTACTCCAGTCCACCTTGAGGCGTCAGGGAGCGATCATTTGAACGGTTTCGGCTACACATACAAGTGTCCCCGTGCTGGGTGACCTGAGCGGTTGCACCGCGGTCGTGACCGGCGCAGGCGGCGGCCTCGGTCGGGCGATGGCCCTCGCCCTGGCCGAGTACGGCGCCCGGGTAGCCGTGACCGACCTGCACGAGCACCGGGCCCGTGAGACCGCCGACCTCCTGCCCGGCGATCCGATGGCGCTCGATCTGGACGTCACCTCGCCCGAGTCCGTCTCGGCGGGCGCCAAGGCGGTTCTCGAGGCTTTCGGGCCACCGCACATACTGATCAACAACGCCGGGGTCGCATCCGCCACCATGGGACGGGAGGGCGCCCGAGACCGCGACGAGGACTGGACCGCGGTCCTCTTGGTCAACATCCAGGGCACGGTGCGCTGTTGCGAGGCTTTTGTGCCGGGGATGAAGGAGCAGCGACGCGGCAAGATCATCAACGTCGGCTCGATGGCCGGCCACGCGGGCCGCCGGATCGGAGGCGCCTACGCCACGAGCAAGGCCGCCATCCTCCGATATACGAAGGGCCTAGCCATGGAGGTAGCGCCCTTCGGGATCAACGTGAACGCGGTCTGCCCGGGTGCGGTCTGGACCCCCCTCCAGGAACGGGGCATCGCCTACCGCCAGAGCCAGGACCCCGAACTCGCCGCTCGGGACCCGTACGAAGTGTTCACCTCCAACTACGCAGAGACGATCCCGCTGGGAAGACCGCAGACCCCCGAGGAGGTCGGCGCGGCGGTGGTCTTCCTGGCGTCGAGGGCCGCCGACAGCATCACCGGGCAGTGCCTGCACGTGGATGGCGGCGCCATCCTCCGCGACTGACCATGAGCGGTTGCGCCATCACGGAGCAGGTTGCCCGATGAAAACAGTGGGGCTTCGGTTCTCGTCCTACCGGTGGCAGCGGCCCCGGCCCATCCACAACGGGCTGTTCACGTACTCGGAAGCGTGTGTTGGTCTTGTCGAAATCGAGACCGACGAGGGCATCACTGGTTTCGGGCTGACCACCGATCCGCTGATCGAGAACGGGAACCTGATCATCTCGGAGACGATCCGTACCCTGGCCCCGGTAATCCTCGGGCAGGATCCGCTGCGCAACGAACTGATCTGGTGCGACCTGTGGCGTCCCAAGCTGATCGGGCGGCGTGGCCTCACTACCCGAGCGATCAGCGCGGTGGACATCGCTCTGTGGGACATCAAGGCCAAGGTGGCCGGATTGCCGCTCCACATCCTTCTGGGCGGCTACCAGGAGCGGATCCCCGGCTACGTCGCCGGTGGTTACTACGAGGAGGGAAAGGGCATCGACGAACTCCAGGAGGAGGTGTCCGGGTACGTCAAGCTCGGCGCCAGGGCGATCAAGATGAAGATCGGAGGCCTGCGGGTCCGCGAGGACGTGGAGCGGGTGGCCGCCGTGCGGGACGCGGTGGGGCCCGACACCGACATAATGCTGGACGCCAACGGCGCGTACACCGTGTTCGACGCCGTCAAGGTCGCCCGGGCACTCGAGCCGCTCGACATCTTCTGGTTCGAGGAGCCCATCCATCCGGAGGACTACGAGGGCCTGGCCCGGGTGTCCGCCAGCACCACCATCCCCATCGCAGCCGGGGAGAACGAGTATACGAAGCACGGCTTCCGGGACCTGATAGAGCGGACCGGAGTGAGCATCCTCAACGCCGACGCCCAGATACTGGGAGGGATCACCGAGTTCATGAAGGTCGCCGCCATCGCGCAGGCCCACAACATCCCGATCGCCCCACACGGGCACCCGCACATCCACACACCGCTGGTGGCGGCCATCCCGAACGGTCTGATAATCGAGTACTACCCATCTTCGGTGGTGCCGGGGGCGAGCGCCATGCTGCGTAGGACGGTCAGCTTCAACGCCGACGGATACGTCCGGCCGCTAGGGGAACCAGGCCTCGGGATCGACATCAACCCCGACGTGCCGAGCGAGCCGCACTTCGAGATGCGGCTCCCGATCTGAGGGGGCCGCCCGACTGGCTCGAGATGAGGTGTGAGCATGGCTGATCGGATCGAACGCATCGGGGTGAGGATCGTCTCGGTCCCCCTGCCGGCGCCCGTGGCCTGGTCCAACGTGAAGGTCACCGAGCGCGAGTACGTACTGGTGTGGATACGGACGGCCGATGGGGGGACCGGCCTGGGTTTCACCGTCGGGTCGCGATTCCGTGGGGGCGCCACCGTGATCCGGTCGGCAATAGAGAATGCCCTGACTCCGGTGATCGTGGGGCGGGACCCGACAGAGATCGAACGCCTTTGGGAGGAGATGTCCTTCGAGACGTTGCTGCTGGGCGCCCGGGGAGCGGTCACCCGTGGCCTGTCGGCGGTCGACATCGCCCTGTGGGACCTGCTCGCCAGGCGGGCGGGCCTACCCCTGTGCGACCTCCTGGGAAGGTACCGGCTCCGGGTGCCCGCATACGCCAGCGGCGGTTACTACTACCACGACGACCCGGAGCAGGACCTCGAGAACCTCGAGGAGGAGGTGCGCCGGCATGTCGATCTGGGCTTCGGGGCCGTCAAGATCAAGATCGGTCGGCTCCCGATCCGCGACGACCTGCGGCGGGTCGAACGGGTACTCGAGGCGGTCGGACCGGACGTGAAGGTGGCGGTCGACTGCAACCACGCCTGGGCAGACGCATCCAGCGCCATCCGCGACCTGCGGCTCCTGGACGATCTGGGACTGTGGTGGATCGAGGAGCCGGTCCTGCCCGACCGGATGAAGGCCTCGGCCCGGATCGCGGCGGCGTTGGCCACCCCCGTGGCGACGGGGGAGATCGAGGCCGGGCTGGCGTCCTTCCAGCGCCTGATCGACACCGGCGCCGCCGACATCCTCCAACCCGACGCCACGGTTGTGGGCGGGATCACGGAATGGGTGAAGATCGCCCACGCCGCCGAGGCGCAGGACATCGTCCTGGCCCCGCACTGGGTTCCGGACATACACGTCCACCTCGGCGCGGCCACACCCAACGTCGAGGTGCTCGAGTACTTCCACGCCGGAGTCGGGGTTCTCAACTTCGAGACTCTCCTCGAGAAGACCCTCGGATTCGAGAACGGCGAACTCCTCGTTCCTCCCCGCCCGGGACACGGGATACGGCTCGATCAGGACGCGGTGGACAGATTCGAGGTGAAGTGATGACGGATTGGGGTCTGGCGGGAAGCGTGGCCCTGGTGACAGGCGCCGCCGGTGGCATCGGGCAGGCCATCGCCGACCGCCTCGCCGAGGCGGGGGCACGGGTCTATGCGAGCGACATGACGCCCGACGGGGTGGATGTGGGCGAAAGCGGCCTGATCGTTCCCGTCGGGTTGGACGTGACGGACCGGCAGGCCGTCCGCCGGACGATGGAGCGGATCGTCGAGGAGTCCGGGAGGCTGGACGTTCTCGTCAATAACGCCGGCCTCATCCGGGCAGCCGGCCTGTTCGAATTGACCGAGGCCGACTGGGACATGACGCTCGATGTCAACGCCAAAGGGCTGCTGTTCTGCACGCAGGCCGCGGCCGAGGTCATGCGATCGTCGGGGGACCCGGGCCCTGCCGGTCGGTCGATCGTGAATATCGGCTCCACCGCCGGGCGGGACGGGCGGACCATGTCACCTCCCTACGCCGCCAGCAAGGCAGCGGTCGTCAATATCACCCGCTCGACCGCCCGCATCCTCGCGCCGGACGGCATCCGGGTGAACGCGGTCTGCCCCGGCGTCGTCGACACGGCTTTCAATGCCCGGTTGGGCGAGCAGTTCGCTCCCGCCGAGGGAATGGACCCGCGGGCATGGGTCTTGAGACGGGCTGAACCCATTCCGATGGGTCGGCTCGCGGATCCCGACGAGGTGGCAACCGTCGTGCGGTTCCTGACGTCCACGTATGCCTCTTACGTGACAGGACAGTCGCTCAACGTCGACGGCGGCCTTCTGATGAACTAGTGGTTACCGTTGGCCCATGGATGGGATCGCCGGCAAGGTAGCCATCGTCACGGGTGCGGCCATGGGTATCGGCGCCCGGATTACCGAATTGCTCGTGCAGTCCGGTGCGAGCGTGGTGGCCGGCGACATCGCCCACGATGAACTCACCACGCGGTTCGGCCGCGCCGAGAGCGTGCGGATATGCCGGTCCGACGTTCGGCAACGATCCGATTGCGAAGCGCTCACTGCTGCTGCCATCGACCTGCACGACCGCGTCGATGTCCTGATCAACAACGCCGGAATCACCATACGAGCACCGCTTCCGGACACCACTGACGAGCTATGGGACAAGGTGCTGCAGACCAACCTGGCCAGCGCCTTCTATATGGCCCGAGCGGTCGTCCCCACCATGCGGGCGCACGGCGGTGGAGCGATCGTCAACATCGCATCGATCAACGCCATCCGCGGCAACCTGGGACTCACCGCCTACGGCGCCTCCAAGGGCGGCATGACGGGGATGACCCGGGTCATGGCCATGGAACTGGCCCCTGACAACATCCGGGTGAACGCCTTGTGTCCCGGGACCGTGGACACACCGATGACCGGCCAGTACTTGGCGTCCGTCGACAACGCGGAGGCGACCACGGAGATGCTGGTGGCCAAGCACCCGCTGGGTCGTATCGCCACGGCCGACGACGTTGCCTGGGCTGCCCTGTTCCTGGCATCGGACAGGGCATCGTTCATCACAGGTGTGTCGCTGCCTATCGACGGCGGTCGCCACCTGGGCAGATGAAGATCCCATAGACGGACGGCTTGAGCAGGTGAGAGGAGCAAGATCATGACGCGGATGCGAGCCATCGTTTTCGGGGACGACCGGACTATCCGGCTTGAGGAGGTCCCGATTCCCGAGGTGGGGCCCGCCGACGTGCTGCTGCGCCCCCACTTCTGCGGGGTTTGCGGAACCGACCTCCACGCTCCTTCTATGACCGCCCCCTTCCGCTCGGGCGTCGTCATGGGGCACGAGTTCTCGGGCGAGGTCGTGGCGACTGGCGAGCAAGTCCGGGGATGGGAGCCTGGCACGCGGGTGGTGGTGAACCCAAACGGGAACCTCTGCGGGGCGTGCGGGGCCTGCCGGGACGCCAGGTTCAACCTGTGCCGCTCGGCCGTGATGGAGAACGGGATCGGGATCCGGCACGACGGTGGTATGGCGGAGTTCGTAACGGTCGACCCGAAGGTCCTCCACCGCTTACCCGATACGGTCAGTTCGGAACAGGGCGCCTTCGTCGAACCGCTGGCGACCGCGCTACGTGCGGTGCGACGCTCCCGCTTCCGGCTCGGAAGCTCCGCGGCCGTGATCGGGACCGGTCCCGTCGGCCTGCTCGTCGTCCAGGCCCTGCGACACGCCGGCGCCGCGACCGTTACCGCCATCGAACTCTCGGCCTTCCGGCGCCAGGCCGCCGTGGGCCTCGGGGCCGACCTCGCGCTCGATCCCGAGACGGAGCCACCGAACGACCTGTTCGGAACGGAACTCGAACCGCCCGAGTTCGTCTTCGAGTGCTCCGGAGCCCAGGGCACCCTCGAACTCGCAGTCGACATCGTGCGCTACGGCGGACGGGTCGCCCTCACGGGTCTCCCCTCTCGCCCCGTCGAGGTGACCGCCACGACGGTGATCGGCAAGGAGGTCGAGGTCGTCGGAAGCATCATCTACGTCGAGGAGTTTCCCCTCGCCATCGACCTTCTCGCCAAGGGGGCGTTCGACATCGAGAGCCTTATCTCCATGGTCCTCCCGATAGCTCGCTTCGACGAAGCCTTCGATGCCCTAGCCAACCCCGTCTCAACCCTGAAGGTGTTACTCCATCCCGTGCAGAGCTGAGCTTGACCGACCTCTGCAGGCCGGAATGACGGCAGCCGCACTCGAACGGTAAGACTGACACCGGATACACAATCAATTCAATACTGACTGCCGATCACTAGCCGGTGGCTACCAACTAATCAACTAGGAGCATGCTGAAAGACGGAATGGGTCGGCCCGCCAGCCTCGACCTGGTCAGCTGCCGGCGATGGCGTGCCAACTGGACAATTTCAGCACACTCCTAGACCATGGCGATGGGCCGCATGGCGAACCCGCCGGTGATGCCTCGCAGCTTCGGCAGTAGCGCCACGTAGCAGAACTCGTACTTCCGGTCCGCAGCCAACTGCTCGAGGTAGTGCAGTTCGGCGATGTGGACTCCGTGCTCCACCAGCAGGTATTCATGGACAGGGTGCCAGCTGTCCCCATCCACCGCCGGGAACACTTCCAGCATCGAGGTGTCACTGCCCACGAGGATCGAGCCGTGGTTCTCGATCAGCCATCGGGCAGCCGCCAGGTTCAGCCCGGAGGTGTCCGGGCCTCTCAGCTTCTCGTGATCGGAGCCGGCCTCGCCCCACGATCCGAGCGATCCGGTTCTGATCAGCACGACATCTCCGACCCGGAACTCCACCTGCTGGCTGGCGGCCGCGGCCTGCAGATCCTCCGGACCGATGGCCGTTCCTGGCGGCAGGACATCAACTCCGTGCAGGGAGGCGATGTCGAGCAGCACCCCGCGGGCGACTATCGGAGGTGTCGTGTCGGCGCTTGCCTTGCGGGGGCCGAAGTCCCCACCGTCCTCCGACCACATGTAGCCGTTGTACCACTGGTCGTCGGCGCCGGTTGTGAGGTGGCCGAGCCCGTCTATGTGGGTCCCGATGTGATCCGAGCAGATGACGAGGCCCGAGATGAACGCCATCTCCTTGGTGTTCGTAGACGGATCGAGCATCGGGATATCCTGCTGCCGTTTGGCCAGTGCCGGCGTGCGGAAGGACGCTATCTCGGTCGATGGATGGACCGGCGAACGGAACGATGACCGGTCGACCACAAGCCCTAGGTCGTATATACGACCCTCGGATACAAGGGCCAGTGCCTCCAACACGGAAGGGGGCGAGATGCCGTTGAGCGCCCCGACCTCGTCGGCGTCGCCCCACGACCAGCCCCACCCAACGCCTTTGCGCCAGCCCCGCACCGTCATGCGGAGAGGGCGCCCGGAAGGTTGTCCATCTGTTCCCACCTCCAGACTCGGGGAGCTTCACGCTTCTACGTCTCAGAACCGACGGTAGTTCGATTCCCTCGACAAGGAAGGCCTTCCCGGCGGACCCATCGCCGACGCCGTCGCGCCGGCCCCCGCGCCGTGTGGAACGTGGGGGCCGGGTAGCGGCCGGGTTGTCTGCGGCTAGTTCCGTCCGGTCCAGCTGACCATGGCGGTCTCGGCGAGACCGTGCCACTGGGTGATGCCGTCGCGGAAGGCGCTCCAATGCCCGAAGATGGTGTTGAAGTCATCATTCTCGGCCGCGGTCTCGTCGAAGAGCTCGAACGCGGCGTCCTCCGAAGCCTGCATCACGTCGTCCGGGAAGGGCCGCAGCTCGATACCCGACTCGAGAACCGTCTGGAGAGCAGCCGGGTTCTTGGCGTCGTAGCGCGCCATCATGGTGGCGTTGGTAGCGTACGCGGCCGCCTGGACTATCGCCTGGTACTCCTCGGGCAGCTGGTTCCATTCGTCCAGCGGGATGAAGACATCGAGCTCGGGGCCCGGCTCCCACCACCCCGGGTAGTAGTAATACGTGGACACGTCATGGAATCCCATGGTCGTGTCGTCGTACGGGCCCACCCACTCGGTGGCGTCGATGGCGCCGGTCTGGAGTGCCTGGAAGATCTCACCGCCGGGCAACACCTGTACGGTGACGCCAAGCCGCTCCATAACCTTGCCTCCCAGGCCGGGTATCCGCATTCGCAGTCCCTGCAGGTCCGCCGCGGAGTTGATCTCCTTGTTGAACCAACCGCCCATCTGGACTCCGGTATTACCGGCCGGGAAGTTGATCACGCCGAAGCGATCCGCGTAGAAGTCCTGCATCAGCTGCAAGCCGCCGCCCTCGTACATCCACGCGTTCTGCTGCCGGTAGGTGAACCCGAACGGCAGGGCCGTGTTGAAGGCCGTGGCAGGGCTCAGACCCACGTAGTAGTAGGACGCGGTATGGCCGGCCGGGATGGCGTTCTGCTGGACGTTCTGCAGGACCTCGAGTCCCGGTACCAGCTCGCCTGCCGCCCTGGGCGTGATGGTGAACCGGCCACCGGTCATGTCCGAGACCCGCTGGGCGAAGTCCACGGCGCCGCCGTAGATGGTGTCCAGCGACAGCGGCCAGCTGGTGCCCATCTCCCACTCGATCTCGGGACCGCCCTGGGTCATGACCACCTCGACCGCTTCCTGGGCGGTGTCCGCCGTGGCAGCCGTGGTGGCCGAACCCGACGTCCCCTGGGTGGTGGTGGCCTCGGATTCTCCCGTTCCGCAAGCGCCGATGGTGGTGAGCAACCCGCCCGCGGCGACGGTCATGCCCGCCTTCTTCAGGAAGTCACGCCGGTCGACCTTGGTCTCCAGCGTCTCTTCCAGCGAGGGTCCTCCCCTGTTATCTCTCGCCAATGGCTCCTCCTCTCCCGACTGGGTCGAGCGCCGTCCCGGGAGGGTCGTGGAGGACCCCGTTGATGCCGGCATGACGATCGACGGCAAAGTGCAGGTCGGCGCGTTGTGCGCCTTCCCACCAGGTGCCCACAATCTTACCGGTCATTCGTCGGCTATGACCTCGGAGGCTTCTGAGAAGTCCCTGCTAGAAGTGCCCTTGATGACCACCGCTCCAGACCGGATGGTGTACAGACCTGCACATTGCAGGCTCTCGGGCCGCCCTCAGCGACGTAGGACCCGACCGCTACGGTGGCCCGTCTCGGTACCGTCGATGACTGTAACCCCTCCGTTCACCACCACATGCCGGACGCCGACCGCCGGCAGGTTCGGATCGTCGAGCGTCCCCCGATCCGAGAATTCGTCGGGATCGAAGACGACTATATCCGCCTGCTTACCCTCGATCAGGCGGCCCCGGTCGCCGAGCCTCATCCGGTCGGCCGGCTGGGCGGTCAGCTTGTACACGGCCTCTTCCAGCGTCATTTCCCGCCTCTCCCTGACCATGGTCCGGAAGAAGATCCCGACCCAGGTGTAGGCGCCGAGGAACGTGGTGTCGGCGAGGGGGCCATCCGTACACAGCGCGGTGGCGTCCGACTCGGTGGTGCATAGAGGGTGGCGAAAGGTGTGGGCCAGCATGTCGTCGTCGTACGAGTGGACGATCAGCAGCGCGCCGTGGGGGTCGTCGCCCTCCGCTAGCAGCAGGTCGTACATGGTGTCGTAGGGATCACCGCCGGAGGGCGTCAGGTCGGCGATGCTGTAACCGGCCTTGGCCGGGGAGCCGGTACTGCGGAACAGGGCAACCCGGTCCCAGCCTCCGAGCCCGAAGGATGAGATGATGCTGTCATATCGCTTCAGGCGATCCCTTGTGGCCGGATCTTGCAGGTAATGCCTCAGCCGGGCCGGTCCGTCGTCCATCGCCCAGGAGGGGAGCACCGCGCTCAGGTTGGTGATGCCGTGAAGCCGGGTGTGAGCGTCGAACTCGACGTCGAGCCCGCTCCCGTGGGCGGCCTCCACCGCCTCGATGCAGCGCTCGAGCGAGTCCACCGGCCCGCCCCGGCGCGGGATGATGTGCGATAGTTGGAGCCGGACCCCGGTCGCGGCCGCGGCGCGCAGGCCTTCCTCGACCGCCTCGATCGCCAACACCTCGCGGTTTCGCTCGTGAGTGGCGTACAGCCCACCGTGACGAGCCGTAACCCGGCATAGCTCGATGAGTTCCTCCTCGGACGCCTCCCGCTCGGCGGGATACTCGAGTCCGGTGGAGAACCCGAAGGCGCCCGCGTCCAGACCTTCTTCGAGGAGTCGCGCCATCAGTGCTGTTTCGTCGGCGGTGGCCGGCCGTCTCACGTCGCTCACCGCGGCGAGTCGCAGGTTCCCGTTGGGGACCAGCGTGGCCACGTTGACCGCCGGTCCGGCCTCCTCCAATCGGGCGAGATAGCCCTCCATCGTCGTCCAGTCGATCGGGAGGAGGTCCTGGTAGCCGTAGATGTTCCCGGTGAAGGCATCGACATTCGGACCCAGCGGCGCGCAGCCGTGGCCGCAGTTGCCGACCACCTCGGTGGTAACGCCCTGGAAGATCTGGCTGTGGGCACGGGGATCGATCATCAGCGTGAAGTCCGAGTGGCTGTGGATGTCCATGAAGCCGGGCGCCACGACCATCCCGGTCGCGTCGAGCGACTGTCGGGCTTCAGCCCGGCTCAGGTCGCCTATCGCCGCGATCCGGTCTCCCGCTACGCCTATGTCGCCCGAGCGGCTCGGCGCGCCGGTACCGTCCACCAACCGACCACCCCGGATCGCCAAGTCGAACATCGCGGGCCCTTCTCCCTGTGATGGAACAGCCTACGCTTTTCGCCGGGACCACTCCATTCCGATCACATTCCTACTTAACAATTCTCAACAAGGTATAGCTTTAATCCATGGCCTGAGCGTATCCCGTCAAGGATGTAGCATCACGGCCGCGCGGGGTACGCGACCGCGCCGTGGAGAATATGCCGCACGCCTCAGGAATCGACTACGGAGTGATGGAGGAGGCCCTCCGGTCGCTCGACCGGATCCCCCTGCCGGTCGGGTTGAAGGGCTTGCCCCCGGAGCGTGACGGGGCACCCTGGACGCCGGCCGGGATCAGGGCGGCGGGATTGAACGCCCGCCGCGACCTCCCCACTCCGTTCCCTGTCCTCCGCCGGAGCGCCGTGGTCCATAACGCCGAGGTGATGAGCAGGTACTGCGCCGGCAGCGGCGCCCTTCTCGCCCCGCATGGCAAGACGACCATGGCGCCGGCCCTCTGGAGGCTCCAGTTCGAGCACGGCACCTGGGGGCTCACCGTCGCCCTCCCGCACCAGGCCGTGACCGCCCATGGCTTCGGGATACGCCGGATCCTCCTGGCCAACGAGGCGGCCGACCCCCGGTCCCTCGAGATGCTCGTCCGCCTGGCCGCAGAGCCCGGGGTGGAGGTGTACAGCTTCATCGACTCGGTGGCCGGGGTCGGTGCCTACCGGGCGGCCATCGACAGCACCGGTGTCGACCCGGCCGGCCTGCGGTTCCTGATCGACATCGGCGTGCCGGACGGCCGCACCGGGTGCCGCAGCGCGGCCGAGGCCGAAGCCGTGGCACGCGCCATCCAACAGTCGGACACCGGCGTGGTCGGTGGGATCGGGGCGTACGAGGGTCCCGCGGGTGAGGACCGCTCACCGGAAAGCCTCCGTTCCGTGGGCGTCTACCTGGACTCCGTCACCGGAATCTTCCACGAATTTCACGCCAAGGGAGTCTTTGCGGGAGACGCACCGCCGGTCCTGTCGATCGGAGGTTCCGACGTGTTCGATGTCGTTCGCCGCCACGTGCAGCACGATCTCGCCTCCCTCGACTCCTACCGGCTGGTGCTCCGATCCGGCTGCTACATCGTTCATGACCATGGCCACTATGCCGCGGTCGGGCCGAGCGCCCAGCCCGGTTGGGCCTACACGCCCTTACGAGGGGCCCTTGAGATCGGAGCCACCGTGATCTCAAGGCCGCAGCCCAACTTGGCCCTGCTCAACGTCGGGCGGCGTGACATAGGCTTCGACAAAGGTCTTCCCTCAGTGATCGATCCGGTCTCCGCCGGTGGTGGCCCGATTCCGATCCTCAAGCTGAACGACCAGCACGCCTTCGTGCGCCCCGACGATCCCGCGGCCCTCCCTGTGGGGACCCCGGTGCGGGTCGGGATCTCGCATCCCTGCACCACCCTCGACAAGTGGCGCGTCCTGCTCGTAACCGACGACGACTACAACATCATCGACGCGGTCGCCACCATCTTCTGACCCGGGACCGGCGACCGCACCCGGGCGCTGGTCACGCCGAGGCTCAGGCGCTGGACCAGGATCCGGCCCGTTCCCGGTGCTGCGTATTTCGAGCCTGCTCCAGGATGAGATCGAAGATCTTCTCGACCTCGACCGGATTCAGGCCGTGCCTCTCCGCTTCCTGCCTGACGACGGCCAGCAGCTCCTCCTCGCGCTCGGGCACGTGGACCGGCATCCCGCGCTCGGCCTTGATCCGGCCCACCCGCATGACCATGAGATGCCGGCGCGCCAGCAGGCGGACCAGGTCACGGTCGATCATGTCGATGTTCATCCGGACCCGATTGACACCCAGCGCGTCCATGAGATCGGTGAACATCTCGAAGGTGATCTGATGGGACACGGCGGTGCGGGCCGCCATGGGATCCGGGTGGACCTCCACCATCAGCCCGTCGGAGCCTACGCCCTGGGCGGCCAGCGACAAGGGCTGGATCCTGGTCCGCGAGCCGGCCGCGGCGGAAGGAGCCACGATGACCGGCAGGTGGCTGATCTCCTTCAGCACCGGGATCGAGCTGAGGTCTAGGGTCGCCCGGGTCGACTTCTCGAAGGTACGGATGCCGCCCTCGCACAGCACCACCTGGTCATTGTCCTCGGCGAGTACGTACTCGGCTGCCCACAGCCACTCGTCCACCGTGGCGGACCCCCCGCGCTCGAGCAGCACCGGCTTCCCCGTCCCGCCGATGACGCGTAGCAACTCGAAGTTCTGCATGGAGCGGGGATCGACGTGGATCATGTCCACGTGCGAGGCGACCAGTTCTACGTCCTTGGGTTCCAAGGCCTTGGTGACCGTGGGCAGGCCCACCTCGGCTCCGGCGTCCCTCAACAACTCCAGGCCGGGCCGGCCCAGACCCGGGAACTCGTACGGCGAGGCGGTCGACTCGTACACCCCGCCCCGGAGGACGGCGGCGCCCGCATCCGCCACCGCGGTGGCGACCTCCATGATCTGTTCGTCCGACTCGACCGCCCGAGGGCCTGCGATGGTCGGGAAAGGGTCGTGCCCGAACCTGGTGTCGCCCACCTCGACGATGGTGTCCGTGGGCGATCCGTTGCGTAGTGCTCTGCGTTCCATGATGCTCCTCTGTGTCGGATTCGCTCCAGACGTCAAAGCGCCCGGAGCGGGCGCTCCGGGCCTTGGCTTTTCTACGACAGGTTCGGTCTAGACGTCGCGCCAGGCCCGGGCACCGGGCCCGGTAAAGGCGAAGTACGAATACACCTGGGTAGAAGTCACGAAGGGCAGGTTACCCCATCGGCGACCGGGCCGACAACCCGAAACGGCCTTGGGTTGATGTCCTGGACCCCTACCCGTCCTCATGGTGGGCCACGGCGCCTTGGGCTCGGTCGTTCTCGGGCGTCACCACCGGATTGCGCTTGCCCAACCAGAGGAAGAGGCCGACGCCGCCCACCGCGGCGGCCAGGGCGCTCCACTGGCTCCATGTCAGCGCACCGAGGGTCCGGTCGCCGCCGACATCCAGGGCGAGGCGCGTGAAGTCGATGAAAAAGCGCTGGAGGCCGTACCAGGTCATCCAGATGGCGAACAGCTGACCGTAGCGGAGCCGCACGCCGGACCGGAAGACCAGCCAGTAGAGGAAGCCGAAGCAGACCGCCGCGGCCAGCATGTCGTACAGGGCGGCATGGTGGTAGATGCCGCAGAACTCGCCCACGGTCGCGGTCACGCACTCCAGGCGGTCGTGCTGGGGGGCCACGTCGTAGCCCGGCCGGATCCCGTACCCCAGCGCGAACCGGGTCGGACCGCCGAGGTGCTCCACGATGGCGAGATCGCCGATGCGGCCCACCACCGTTCCTATGGCCAGGCCGAAGGCGGCCACGTCCACGGCCGGTCCCAGCCGGAGCCCCAGCCGGTGAGCCCTCCAGACACCGGCTCCGATGCCGCCGGCGAAACCACCCAGGATCGAGTAGTTGCCGCCGATGTTGATCAGCTGGCCCGCGTCGAACCCGTTCTCCGCCCAGTAGGCGGGCAGGGTCAGCCATCGCGCGCCCAGCAGCGCCCCCACCAGCGCCCAGGTGAGGACCGACTGGAAAAGGTTGCCGTCGAATCCCCGGGCCCGGTAGCGGAGGGTGCCGTAGTAGGCGCCGGCCAGAAAGCCCACCCCGGCGAAGACGCCGTGGAGCGACATCCGCAGCGGCCCGACCTCGAAGATCGGGATGGGCGGGTAGGAGATGACTGCGAACACGACCGCGAGCCTACCGGGCCGGAGACGCCTACTCGTCGAAGGTGGGCCTGGTCACTCCGAGGGCGTGATCAGGCGAGAGACGGCAGGTAGGCGGGCCGGGACTGCTCGAAGACCTCGATGGCCTCGAGATTCCGCATGGTGAGGCCGATGTCGTCGAGTCCCTCGAGGAGCCGGTACTTGGTGAAGGCGTCGATCTCGAAACCGGCCTGCCAGTCCCCGGTGGTGACGGTCTGGGTCTCCAGGTCGATGGTGATCACCGCGCCCGGCGTGGCGGTGGCCAGCTCGATCAGCCGGTTCACCTCGGCCTCGGTGAGCGTGACCGGCAGCAACCCGATCTTGGTGCAGTTGTTGTAGAAGATGTCGGCGAACGTGGGGGCAATCACCGCCTCGAAGCCCCAGTCCTGGATGCCCCACGGGGCGTGCTCGCGAGACGATCCCGAACCGAAGTTGGGACCGCTGACCAGGACCCGGGCCTCCTGGTACTCGGGGCGGTTGAGGATGAACTCCGGATCGAGTTCCCCGCCGGCGATCCTGGCCCAGTCGTGGAACAGGAACTGCCCGTAGCCGCTCCGCTCCACCCGCTTGAGGAACTGCTTGGGCATGATCTGGTCGGTGTCGCAGTTGTTCCTCGGCAGGGGCGCCATGGTGCCGGTGATGATGCCTACAGGATCCACGGTCAGGCCCAGGTTCGCACGTCGACGAAGTGCCCGGCCACCGCCGCCGCGGCGGCCATCTCGGGGCTGACGAGGTGGGTGCGCCCGCCCCGCCCCTGGCGACCCTCGAAGTTGCGGTTGGATGTCGAGGCGCAGCGCTCCCCCGGCGCCAGGATGTCGTCGTTCATCCCCAGGCACATGGAGCATCCGGCGTCCCGCCACTCGAACCCGGCTTTCTTGAAGATGCGGTCGAGGCCCTCCTCCTCGGCCTGGAGCTTCACCAGGCCGGAACCGGGCACCACCATGGCGCTGACCGACCGGGCCACTGAGCGCCCTTCCACTATCCCCGCCGCCGCTCGCAGGTCCTCGATGCGGGCGTTGGTGCACGATCCGAGGAAGACCCGGTCGAGGCGGATATCGGTGATCGGTGTGCCCGCCGCCAGGTCCATGTACTCCAGGGCCCGCCCGCATCCTGACCGGTCGAGCGGATCCTCGTAGTCGTCCGGGTGGGGCACCCGGGCGCTGACCGGCACGGTCTGGGCGGGGTTGGTGCCCCAGGAGACGTGGGGCTCGAGCTCGGCCGCGTCCAACTCGACCTCGGTGTCGAAGGTGGCGCCGTCATCGGTGGGGAGGGTGCGCCAGTGATCCAGCGCCGCTTCCCAGTCCCTGGGGGCGTGGGGGCGTCCCTCCAGGTACGAGTAGGTGGTGTCGTCCGGGGCCACCATGCCGGCCCGGGCCCCTCCCTCGATCGACATGTTGCAGATGGTCATGCGGGCCGCCATCGAGAGGGAGCGGATGGTGGAGCCCCGGTACTCGATCACGTGGCCGACCCCGCCGGCCACCCCGATCCGGGCGATGATGGCCAGGATGATGTCCTTGGCGGTGACCCCCCTGGGGAGATCGCCGTCGACCGTCACCGCCATGGCCTTGGGCTTTGCCTGGGGAAGGGTCTGGGTGGCTAGCACGTGCTCCACCTCGGAGGTGCCGATCCCGAAGGCCAGCGCTCCGAAGGCGCCGTGGGTGGCGGTATGGGAGTCGCCGCAGACGATGGTCATACCGGGCTGGGTGATCCCCTGTTCGGGACCGATGATGTGGACGATGCCCTGGCGGGGGTCGTCCAGCCCGTACAGGGTGATGCCGTACTGCTCGCAGTTGGCGATCAGGGCGTCGATCTGCTTCTTCGACAGCGGATCCCGTATCCCGAGACTGCGGTTGGCGGTCGGGACCCCGTGGTCGATGGTCGCCAGTGTCAGGTCGGGTCGCCGCACGCCCCGCCCGGCCAGCCGCAGGCCGTCGAACGCCTGCGGGCTGGTCACCTCGTGGACCAGATGCAGGTCGATGTAGAGAAGGGACGGCTCCCCGGGAGCCTCGTGGGCCACATGGGCGTCCCAGACCTTCTGAAAAAGAGTTCGCGGCGGGTTCGTCATCGGATCGCCGAGAATGGTAGACGGGCGGCCTGATCAACCTGGCCGCGTGAAAGGGTCAGCGTCACACCATTGTCAGGGGCTGATTCGTGGGCTCTGGAACCGGATTCCCCAGTTCTCTGGCGGTGTCTATCCACAGGTCCATCGCGTGCTGGACATGTTCGAGAGCAGACTCCAGCGAGTCACCATGGGCCATGCACCCTGGGAGTTCCGGCACTTCGGCGACGAACGCATCGTCTTGAGTGCTCCAGTAGATGAATACGCCGAACTTATGCATCACTAGTCGAGTTCCAGTCTATACGTCAGGATGATGTGGCGAACCTGGCGCACCTGATACGGCTTCGCCTTGCCGCTGTCGCGTTGCAGGACGATCTGTCCGGCTACTCCCTCCTTGACGAAGATGTGGTGGCTCCCACGAGTCCGCTCTGCGAAGCCGAGACGCCTGAGCAAGCCGCAAAGGTCTGCGAACCGGATGCTGGCATCCGAGTTGGCTCTGAGCATCCTAATGGGGGTCCACCACTTCTTCTGGTGTTTCTGGGAGGGTGTGGTGATTGG
>JAPPHZ010000043.1 GCA_028820935.1 bacterium
GCCCGCTGACGAAGGCGTACCCGCAGCGGTACGTTGAGGAAGCGAAACGCAGCGAGGGGCGCCGCTAACCGCCAGAGCACGCCTAGCTGTTCCACAGACAGATCACTTTTCAGGGTGCCGGACGATCCACCAGCGGCCCCGCATCCGGTATGGCCTCCCGGGCCTGGTTCAGCCCGTAACCCTCTTCATCCATCCCCGACCAGGTGGGCCCCCTGGGCCTGGGCCAGGGCGACAAAGGCGTCTCTGGCTTCCTCGGGGACCGACTCAAGGCCCTCCTCGGCTTCGGCCTGGTCGGTGAAGAAGGCATAGAGGGAGGGTCCGCTCCCCGACATGAGCACCGGACGGTCCCAGCGCCCCTCTAGTTCGACCCTCCAGTCGTCCAGCTCCGGCTCGATCGAGGTCGCCGCCGGATAGAGATCATTGACCAGCGGGCCGTGGCTCCGGAGACCGGGAGGGATGGCTGTCCCGCCCACGGCCCGGCCCTCCGGCTCGCCGATGCGATCCCAGGCCGAGTACACCCGAGCGGTCTCGAGCATGAAGGGCGGCACGGCAACAACTAGGACAAAGTCGCCATCCCTATCCAGCCGGTCGCCGATCTTCTCCCCGTAACCTCCGATCCACCGGAGGCCGCCCCGCAAGCAGAAGCTGACGTCGGCGCCTATCGCCACCGCCGGCCTCGTGAGGTGGTCCCGGCCCCTTCCGGTCAAGCTTGCGTAGAGAAGCAGAGCGGCCGCCGCGTCCGAGCTTCCCCCCGCCAGACCGGCCGCCACCGGGATCCGCTTCCACAGCTCGAACCTCACCGGCGGGCGATCCGTCCGGCCGCTCCGGAGCGCGGACACCGCCTTCCACACCAGGTTCTCGTCACCGGTGGGGAGGTCCGCCCCGTGGATCTCCAGATGATCCGATTCGGCCGGCGCCATGACCAGGATGTCGTTCCGGCTGATCGAGAGGGTGAGCCCTCGCACGGGATGGAGGCCCGAGGAGTCCACGCGCCGCACGTGGAGGGACAGGTTGAGCTTGGCGGGCGCCAGTGCCCGACGGGCCACCACTAGGGGGCCTTGAGGATGGCCGCTGCTATGGACAGGTAGGCGGCGGGGTCCAGGTCCTCGGCCCGCTCGGTGGGATCGACCCCGGTACGGGGCAGTATCTCCTCCGCCGGAGCCGGGAGCACGCCGCGCAGTGACGAGCGGACCATCTTGCGTCGTTTACGGAAAGCTGCGGCAGCAATCCGCACCGCCAGCCCCCGCAGGGGTTCGGGCGGCGCGACACGCAGGATGGACACTGCCGCCGAGTCCACGTTGGGCGCCGGCAGGAACACCTGGGGAGGGATGCGGAACTCCAACCGGGCCTGCCCGTACAGGGCGGTTATCACGCTGGGCAATCCGTAGGCCTTGGACCCGGGACCCGCGATGAGCCTCTCTGCGACCTCCCGCTGGGCCACCACCACGCACCTGCCCAGACCGGCCGCCTCCTGCAAGAGATCCAGGAGGATCGACGTACCCACCTGGTAGGGGAGGTTGGACACCAGCACCCAGTCGGTCCCTGCGCCGAACTCCTTCATGTCCAGACGGGTCGCGTCCTGGAACCGCAGGTCCACGTCGAGGCCCGCCAGGCTCTCCTCCAGGACCGGCCGGAGCCTCTCGTCTACCTCGTAGGCCGTCACCGCGAATCCTGCTTCGACAAGCGCCCGCGTGATCGTGCCGGTACCGGGTCCGACCTCGAGGGCTCTGGACCGCGCCGGATCACCGGCCAGGCCCACCATCTTGGCCACCAGGTTGCGATCGGCCAGAAAGTGCTGCCCGAGCCCCCTGCGAGGCGTTACGGCATGCCGCCGCAACAGGGCTCTGATCTCGGAACGGGTCTGGCTCACAGGTCGAAGACACCGATGGCGCGCTCGCTGGTCAACCGGGCCACCTCCGTCGCTTCCATGCCCCATATCCGCGACAGGGCTTCACCTGTCAGGTTGACGTAGCGGGGCTCGTTGGGGCCTCGCCGGTGGGGCTCCGGGGCCAGGTAGGGCGAGTCGGTCTCGACCACTGCCCGTTCAGGAGGGATGACCGCGGCCCCCCGGCGGATCGTATCGCCCGTCCGGTAGGTGACCGGTCCGGCGAACGAGAACGTGACGCCCATCTCGAGGAACCGCTTGGACCACCTCGGCCCGCCGGTCCAGCAATGGAGCACCACCCAAGGACCGGCGCCGTGCTGTTCGAGGACCTCGTAGACCTGTTGAAATGCGTCCCGGCAATGAACGATCAGCGGCTTGGCCATCTGCACAGCCAGCCGGTGATGCTCCAGAAAGCTCTCCATCTGCGCCTCGGGCGGTGAGAGGTTGCGGTAGAAGTCCAGGCCGGTCTCTCCGATGGCCACCGCTTCCTCCATGAGCGGCAGCAGCCCGTCCCGTTCGGTGTTCCAGCGACTGGCTTCGTGCGGGTGCAACCCGGCGGCGTAGAAGGCCCGCCCGGGCGCCCCGCGAGCGATATCACGGGCGGCCACGCTCGATGCCACGTCCACCCCGGGCACCACCACGTACCGCACATGCCCGGCCCGGTTGAGGAGGATGGCCGGGTCACGCGTATCCATCTGGAGATGGCAGTGCGTGTCAACCCATTCGACCATGGCGCGAGGGTAGCGACGGGCCGGAGGTGGCCGGACGCCCCGAACCTGAGGATCAGGGCGTCATATATGGTGCGGTGTTCCTGAGGATCAGGGCGTCATATTTGGTGTCCTGTGCATCAAGAACCGAGACCCCGGGAGCAAAACTCGCGAAAAACCGGTGCTCCGCACCGGGCCCTCCCCCACCACCACCTGTCCTGGCTTGGAGCGTGGTCGGCCATGCCCGGCTGGATGCCGGGTGACACGGCGGTTCGCTCCACGAAGCCTTGTTTGTTCCCTCCGGGCCGGCCGGACCGATCGATGAGAGCCTTCAGGCCGGTGTAGGTGCTTGGCAACAGGCAACGTATAGCGGGGGTGTGACAGATCCAGGGTCGTGGGCGAGAACGCGACAATCTCGCTCTCCTCAGGGGATGAGCCCGGCAGGTGGGCAGCACTTCCGATCGGATACAGAGCGGCACCTGGATCCTGCCCCAGGAGGTAGCATCTGATCGTTCCCGATCCGCTTCCGCGAAGCCGAGTCAGTCCTGGCGGAGCACCGCCTCGTAGAGGGTCCGCCGGGACAGACCCAGCCCGTCCGCCACCCGACGAACCGCCTCCGACATGGGCTCCCCCGCTTCGATCCGGGTGTTGATCTCGCCGATTGCCCTCTGGATGGGAGGGACCCGTCCGGGGCTTCCCTGTACCACCAGCGTGAACTCCCCTAGTGGCCGCCTGCGGCGCCACTCCTCTACCGCCCCTCCGAGAGTGCCCGACCACACCTCCTCGTGCGCCTTGGTCAGCTCCCGCGAAATCGTGACATGACGGTCGTCGCCCAAGGCTCCGGCGAGGGCGGACAGGTCCTGCACCACCCGGGCCGTGGCGGAGAACAGCACGATGGTGCGGACCTCGGCCACCAGCTCGGCCAGGTGCGCGGAACGCTCCTTGCCCCTGCGCGGCAGGAACCCTTCGAACACGAACCGTTCGGACGGGAGTCCGGAAACGGCCAGCGCCGCCACCACCGCGCTCGGACCTGGGACAACCGACACCTCGGCCCCCACCTGGCGGGCGATGCGAACGGCGGAGAGGCCGGGATCGGCGACCGCGGGGGTGCCGGCGTCCGAGATCAGCGCCACCGACGCGCCCCCTTCGAGGAGTTGCGCCAGCCGGCCGGACCGGTCGGCCTCGTTGCCGGCGTGGTATGACTCGGGGCGGGCTTCGACTCCCAGGTGGTCCATCAGGACCCGGGCCCGGCGGGTGTCCTCCGACAGGATCACGTCGGCCCTGGCCAGCGCATCCGCCAGCCTCGGAGATGCGTCACCGAGATTGCCGATCGGCGTGGCGCACAGGACCAACCGGCCGGTCATTGCCCGCCTCTCATGCGAGGTTGACCCCGAGTTGGGCGGCGATCTGGCGTCCTACGTCCGGGTCGGACGCGACCACCCAGGTGATCACGCCCACATCCCAGGAGATCATGGCGTAGTCGGCGCCTTCCCACTCGGTGGCCGTGTCCACCACCCGCGAGGCGCCCACATCCATCCCCGACCTGATCAGGTCCCGTACGGCGGCGTTCACCTCCGACTCGTCCACGAACGAGTCTGCAGCCAGCCGGACTGCGAAGGCCAGCTTCCCGGAGGCCGGGGCCCACAGCAGTTGGTAACGGTCCCCGCCCCATCCCTCGGCGGCCCGGGCGGCGCTGACCGGGTCGCTGTGATGAGTCAGCAAACCGCGCCAGCGCAACTCGCCCCAGGTCCCTTCATCGACCACCTCGTACCCACTCACCACCAGCCCGAGCGGCTCCAGTTCCACCGCCGGCTCCAGGGCCTTGTAGCGGTCCGGGTGGAGAACCTGCTCGGTGGTCTCGGGCGGATGGTCGAGGGCCTGATCGAGGGCGGTGAACCCCCCTTGCCGGTACAGGTCCATGACCAGCGACGCACCGGCCCGGGTGGGGAAGCGAGTCGTTTCCGACATGAGCCGGGGGACTTCCTCCGGAGAGGGTACGGAACCGTCTCCCGTATCATCGACTTCCGTGGCCCGGCGCGCCTGGTCGGCGAGGAGCGCCCGCCGCTCCGGCGGCAACGAGTCTATGTACAACGTCTGGACCAGGATGGCCTCACCCTCCAGCAGGGCGCGGTGGGCGGCCGAGCGATCCGTGTCGCTCCCTTCCGCCGAGACGAGAACTTCGACCACGGATGGATGGTGCTGATGGGACAGGGCCTTGGTCAGTTCTCCGACCAGTACCAGGCTCTGGTAATCATCCAGCGGGAGCAGCTGTTCGGGGATCAGCACCGCCCTCTCGACCGGGTCGTAGAAGGGACCGGGCGGCGCGTTCTCGAGCCGCGCGTAGTAGCTCGCCAAGTCGGCGTCCGGAGATGCCATTCCCAGCAATTCGAAGAAGGCCGGCAGGTAGTCCACACCGCCGGCGCCGAAACTCGTGCCTGCACCTGCCAGGTGCCGGACCGGGTAGTCCTCGGCGGTGATGACCTCCACCCAGGGTCGCTCCTCAAAGGACCGGCCCCTCAGAGCTTCGACGGTGGCGACCAACTCTTCGACATAGGCAACCTGGCCGGCGGGAATCGCCCAAGGAACCGGCGTGGTGGTGGTCGTAGTGGGGATCGTGGTGGTGGTCGTCGAGGTGGTAGGCGGGCTGGTGGAGGTGGTGGTCGCCGGGGGGAGGGTGCTGGTCGAGGACGTGCTGTCCGGTTCGATCGGAGGTGCGGGTTGGCTCGTGGAACAGCCCGCGACACCCAGCATGAGCGTCATCCACGCACCCGCGATCGCGATGGTGCGTGGCGCGGCTCCGGTTCTCATCCCGGTGGTGAGGGTAGGAGGGTACCGAGAAATGTCCAGTTGGCCCTATAGCTTGCAGTGAGACCCCGGATCAAGGCACCGCGGGCCCACCAATCCCGCCTCTGTCAGCACGCTCCTCCTGGTCGACCGCCCGGCGGAGACCGATCGGCGGAGGGAAGTCTCAGTTGTCCGGGACGTCGTACGTCTGGGCGGTGAGGGCGCCGTCGACGACCAGGTTGACTCCGCTCACGTACTTGGCGGCGTCGGACGCCAGGTAGAGGAACGCCTCGGCGATGTCCAAGTCGTCGGCCAGGCGGTTGGCCGGCACGACCGGGAAACCCTCCTGCCGCCACTTGTCCATCAGCTGGTCCCCGACCAGGTCCACCGACTGCTGGGTGTCGGCCGGCCCCGGGCTGACGCAGTTCGCCCTGATCCCGTACGGGGCGCACTCCACCGCGATGGCCCTGGCCAGGGAGATGAGCCCCGCCTTCGACACGCAATAGGCGGTGAAACCACGCCCGTGGCCGAGGGAGACGATCGAGGAGGTGAACAGGATGACGCCACCTCCGGTGTCCCGCATAGCCCTGGCCGCCTCCCGCGCCAGGACGAAGTAGGCGTCGAGGTTGACCGACATGATCCGCCGCCAGTCCTCGGTCGACAGGTCGATGAACTGGGCGTCCACCCAGGCGCCTGCGTTCGACACCATCACGTCGAGCTTGGGATCGACCGCCAGCGCCTGCGACACGGCGTCTATGCAGTTGTCCATGTCCGCCATGTCCAGGCAGATCTTGTGCGGCACCGCTCCATGGGCCTCGATGGAGGGTGCCGTGTCGTCCAGGCGTTCCTGGTTGTAGTCCACCAGGTAGACATGGTGGGCGCCCTCCTCGGCGAACCGCTGGGCCGTACGCCGCCCGAACCCGCTGCCGGCGCCGGTGACGAAGACGTTCTTGCCCTCGAACCGCCTCACGAGCCCGTCTCCCATGTCGAGGCCAGCCCGGGGCCCCGGTCCGGCGGGGGCACGATGACATGCTCCTTCACGATCCAGAAGGTACCGGTGGTCTTGGCGTACCGGCCCACGTCCTCCCAGGCGGCGGCCGCCTGTTCGGTCGCCGATGCCCGGTCCCACGCCGCCTCATCGTCATACCACTGCTCCACGAAGGCCTCGGTCTCCAACTCGCCGCCGATCTTGCTCGTCACCTCGGACACCACGTAACCACGCAGCCCCGGAAGCTGCGCGGAGATCGGAGCGTGGACATCGAACCAGTAGTCGAAGAATCCTTCCTTCGTAAAATCGTCCCGCTTGTAGGCCGTCCCTATGAGTTTGATCACCCTGTACCTCCAGGCTCCCGGCTTCTCGCCGCCGAATCTATCAAAACGCCCGGCCCGAAGTAGCGCTCGGGCGGCACAATGTTGATTGGCGCGATCCGGCACGGTTCCCCGGATAGGATCGGCCTTCGGATCCCGTGGCGCCCGAATGTGACCACCCGAGCGTTCGGACGGCCAACCATGGGGGCAGGATTGCCGATCGGAGGGGTCGAGCATGAGGAGACGAGCGCTAGGCCAGGTCATCCTGGGGCTGGTGCTTGTGGCAGTACTCGTTTTCGTCCTCATCAACCGGGACCGCGGTGACGACCTCGCGCCCGCGACGACGATCGCATCCGGCGGTACGACTACCGGACCGGCCGCGACCCCCTCCACCGAGGCCACGACCACCACCCTCGCCGATGCGGCGGCCCCCACCGCAGCAACCACGCCAACCACGACCACCACAGCCACGCCAACCACGACCACAGCCCCGGCCACCGCGAGCACGACCGCGCCCACCACGAGCACCACCGCCGGGGCCACGACCACCACCCTCGCCGATGCGGCGGGTCCGGAATACGCCGCCGGGCTGGCGGAGGCCCGCCGGACCCTCACGCTCCTGGTCGAGGGGATGGCGGACACCAACCGGGTCTTCGACAACCGCCACACGACCGGACCGGACTACCGGATGACCCGTGACGCCATCCGTACCGTTGTGGCCGGTGTGCGGGCTCTGGCCGGCCAGGCTGCTGCTGTGGATGTTCCGACCGCCCTGGCCGACCTCCATGAGGGATCGGGCGGTCCGATCGAGTTGACCGCCCGCCTCGTCCCCCTCGCCGAATCGGTCCTGGCCGGGCTCAGGCTCCCCTTCCCCGAGGACGGCTCCGCCCGCAGGGCGGCCCTCGCCGACTACGCCGCCGCCTCCGAAGGATTCGAGACCGCTATCAACGAGCTGATCGACCGGGTGAGGGACGATCCCGGGAACCTGGGAGTCGCCACCACGGAGAACGACACGGACGGGTTGGCAGAGGATGCGGCTCTCTATCTGGAAGAACTGTCAGGCCTGACCGGCACAGCCACCCGGCTACTCGGCGACCTCACCGATGCCAGCCGGGCCTGGGATGGCCAACTGGAGATCGGGGCTTCCTACCGCCAGACGGAGGCCGCCCTCCTCGACATCATCGACAGGACCCGGACACTCGAGGCCGCGGTCCGGAACCTGACCCCGCCGGTCGGCTTGGCCGACCTTCACGAAGGGCCGGGAGGCCCGATCGAACTGGCCGGTGAGCTGTCCACCCTGGCCCAAGACGTCCTGGCCGGCCTCCGCCTCCCCCAACCGGATGACGGCTCCGACCGCCGGGCGGCGGCGGCCGGGTACGCCGCGGCAGCCGCCCGGTTCGACGCCATCGCCGACCAGCTGATAAGCCAGAGCCGTTAGCTTCTACAGCAAGCAGAACACGCCAAACTGTTTCGCAGACAGACCACTAGCATCACTTACTGCCCATTCGCCCGGGGTGGGTGTTCGCGGTCGTGTAAAGGAACAGGCATGGTTGATACGGATCAGGTGGTCGTAGTCGGGGCGGCTCGGACCGCCATCGGAACGTACGGAGGGTCGCTCGCCAAGATCGACTCCTACAAGCTCGGCGCCATAACGATCAAGGAGTCGTTGAGCCGGGCGGGCGTCGAAGCCGGAGAGGTGGACGAGGTGGTCATGGGCCAGATCGGCCAGGTCGGTCCTGACGCCTACAACGCCCGGCGGTGTGCCCTCGAAGCGGGGCTTCCGTCATCCACCACGGCCATGAACGTCAACCGGCTCTGCTCGTCCGGTCTGCAGGCGATCATCACCGGCGCCCAGCAGATCATGCTCAGGGATGCGGACATCGTCGTGGCCGGAGGGAACGAGAACATGAGCAGCCAGCCGTTCCTCGACTACCAGGCGCGTGACGGTTGGAGGCTGGGCCCGCGGAAGTCCATCGACGGCACCCTGTCCCTGGTAACGGATCCCTTCGGCGGGTACCCGATGGGCACCACCGCCGAGCGAGTGGCCGAGCGCTACAACGTCAGCCGCAGCGCGCAGGACCGGTTCGCCGCCGAGAGCCAGTACCGGGCCGCTGTCGCCATCAAGGAGGGTCTGTTCGAGGACCAGATCGTCGGGGTGGACCTGCCTAAGGACGACCCGTTCCTGGTGGACGAGCACCCGCGGCCGAACACCACGGAAGAGAGCCTCGGCCGGCTCCGACCGGTGTTCGTCAAGGACGGAACGGTCACGGCCGGCAATTCTTCGGGCATCAACGACGGCGCCGCCTCCGTGGTCCTGATGAGCGAGAAGGTGGCCCGGGCCCGGGGCGCCGAACCACGCCTGCGCCTGGTGGCGTGGGCGGTGAGCGGCATCGATCCGGAGGTGATGGGCTACGCACCCGCACTGGCGGTCCCGGCCGTGCTCGACAAGGCGGGCCTGACGCTCGACGACATCGACCTGATCGAACTCAACGAGGCTTTCGCCGCCCAAGCCGTGGCCGTCATTCGGGATGCAGGACTGGACCCGGAGAAGACCAACGTCTCCGGCGGAGCCATAGCGCTGGGCCACCCGGTCGGCGCGACCGGGACGATCCTGGCCATCAAGCTCATGCACGCCCTGGAGCGGTCCGGAGGCCGGCGCGGCATCGTCACGATGTGCATCGGAGGCGGCCAGGGGATGGCAGCGATCTTCGAACGCCCTTGACCGCACCGGGCGGCGGGTTCACCGGTGACATAGCCACCGTCACCGAGATGCTGGCCGGTCAGGCCTACCTGGCCGACCGGGGTCTGTCGACCGCCATCTACCTCTCCCTCACGCTGCCACAGCCACTCCTGCTGGAAGGTGAGGCGGGCGTGGGCAAGACCGAGGTGGCGAAAGCACTGGCGGGAGGGCTGGGAGTGAATCTGATCCGGCTCCAGTGCTACGAGGGAATCGACGCCAACCAGGCCCTCTACGAGTGGGACTACCCGCGCCAACTCCTCTACCTGAGACAGGCCGCCGGGGCGGAAGCGGATGGCGACGGATCGGACGATCTCTTCGCCGAACGGTTCCTGGTGGAGCGCCCGTTGCTGCAGGCGATACGAAAGGGCGCGGACTGCGTATTGCTCATCGACGAGATCGACCGGGCGGACGACGAGTTCGAGGCATTCCTCCTCGAGATCCTCTCCGAGTTCCAGATCACGATTCCCGAGATAGGCACGGTGGGCGCAGCCGACCCGCCCAAGGTCATCATCACCTCCAACCGCACCCGCGAGCTGCACGACGCTTTGAAGCGCCGCTGCCTCTATCACTGGATCGACTTCCCGGGGCTGGAGAGGGAAGTGGAGATCGTGGCGGCGCGCGCGCCCGAGGTTCCGGCGCGCCTCGCTCGCAGCACCAGCCGGGTGGTGTCCAGGCTGCGCGGGCTGGAGCTGGTGAAGCAACCCGGCGTCGCCGAGACCATCAACTGGGCCCGGGCGCTGAACCAGCTCGGTGAGCATGAGGTGACCGGCGACAACCTCGACATCAGCCTGGGGTCGGTGATCAAGGACCACGACGACCTGTCCACGGTCCGGAGCCGGGCAACCGAGATGCTGGATGGAGTCTGAGCCCGGACCGACCACCGAACTGGTCCGATTCGGACGGTTGTTGCGGACCCACGGGGTTAAGGTCGGGGCGGGGCAGGTGGTGTCCTACGCCAGCGCGGTGGCCGACCTCGACCCTGCCGGCATCGAGGACCTCTACTGGACGGGCCGGATCACCCTGGTGAACCAGCAGGCCGACCTGGCCGTCTACGACGCCGCCTTCGACGCCTTCTTCATCGGCTCGGAGAGCGACTCCCCTCCTGCCATCCTGCCGCTGGCGACCGCCGACGGCGGTGACGGGGACCCGGCGTCCATCTCCTTCGGCACCGACCACCAGGAGGTCGAGGTACTTGATGCCGGCGATGAGGAACTGCCTGCGGCCGGAGGACCACGGGCCTCGAGCGCCGAGATCCTGAGGACCAAGCACTTCGACCGCTGGACGGAGGAGGAGTTCCGCCGGTTGGCCCGGCTGCTACCGACCCTGCAGCTGCCCCAGAAGATCACCCGGCGCACCCGCCCCTCTCCGAGAGGCCCCCGGATCGACCTGCGGCGCAGCGTCCGTCACTCCCTTCGCTACGGGGGTGATCTGGTCCACCTCCGCCGGCGCCGCCGGATGGAGCGGCCCCGGCCCATCGTCCTGATAGTCGACGTCTCGGGGTCGATGGCCGGCTTCTCGCGGGCCCTGGTCCAGTTCGCCTACGGGATGAGCCGAGCCTCGCGACGGGTGGAGGTGTTCTGCTTCGGAACCCGACTCACCCGCCTCACGAACGCCATGCGGGTCCGCGACCCCAACGCGGCCCTCGACGAGGCAACCGATCTGGTGGTCGACTGGGACGGGGGCACCAGGATCGGCGAGTCATTGGGCGCCTACGTGACAAGGTGGGGCAAGCACCGCCTCAACCGCGGCGCCACGGTGATCATCTGCTCGGACGGCCTGGAGCGGGGCGAGCCCGACCGGCTGGCGTGGGCCATGCGGCGCCTGTCCCACCAGGCGCACCGCGTCATATGGGTCAACCCCCTGGCAGGCGACCCCAAGTTCCAACCGCTGGCCCGCGGGCTGGTGGCAGCCCTACCGTTCGTCGACGAACTCATCGCCGGACATAGCATCGAAGGCCTGGAAGACCTAGCCCGAGTCCTGGAAGGCTGGGCGGTGGCATAGCCCTACCGGTCGCCTGTTACCGCACGGTGGTCCCATCGGAAGGACGGGCAAGCGGCCCGGAAAGGCTGCCGTCAACCGTCACAGGCTGTTGACGAGGTCCTCGACGGCATCCACCAAGCCGTCCAGTTGCTCGGAGGTCATGGCGGTGGACAGGCAGCCCATACCGCGCGGAGCCAGGAAGTAGCCGCGGTTCATCAGGCCCAGGTGCAGGAGCTCGGTCAGCTCGGGATCGGCTCGCCGCACGGCGCGATGGTCGGTGACCTCCTCGCCGGTGGCGTGGATGTTGAAGAGGGACCCCGTGCCGGTCGCGCCGGCCGGGAGTCCGGAGGCTTGGAGGGCCTTCTCGAGGCGCTCCGTGAGCTCCTCCCCGGAGCGGTTCAGCTCGTCGATGACCGGGGCGGTGAGAGCTTCCAGGGTCTCGATGCCGGCCGCGGCGCTCACCGGGTTGCCGTTGAAGGTGCCGCCCCAGGCGATGGTCCCCTCGGTCGGGTGGAGGAGGGCCATCACCTCCCGCCGCCCGCCGAAGGCGCCGACCGGGAACCCGCCGCCGATGATCTTGCCGAACGTGGTGAGATCCGGGCGGATCCCGCTGATCGCCTGGGCGCCGCCCGTGTGCAGGCGGAGGGTGACGATCTCGTCGAAGATCAGCAGGGCGCCCATCCGGCCGGTGGCGTCCCTCAGGTAGGCGAGGAACTCGTGGTCGGCGGCGATCACTCCCCCGGCGCCCAGCACCGGCTCGATGATGACCGCCGCCAGCGAGTCGGCCAGCTCCGCCATTCTCTGCTCGCAACCTGCGATGTCGTTGAACGGGAGGGTGACCACCAGCTCGCCGATCAGGTCGGGGATCCCCGCCCCGGGCGTGGCCGTGTAGTCGTGCGTGCCGTGGTAGCCACCCTCGAAGCGCGCTACGACCGGACGGCCTGTGAAGGCCCGGGCCAATCGCATGGCAGCCATGGTGGCCTCGGTTCCGGAGTTCGTGAAACGGACCTGGTCGACCGAGGCAACCCGCTCGACCAGCACCTCGGCCAGGACAACCTCCTGCTCGGTAGGCGACGAGAAGGCGGTCCCCCGGCGGGCCACCGACATGGCTCGCTCCAGCACGTCGGGATGGGCGTGGCCGAGGATCAGGGACGTGTAGTTGTTGAGGTAGTCAACCCTGCGGTTGCCGTCCGCATCCACTATCTCCGATCCTTCGCCCCGGACCAGGACGGGCGGGAAAGGCGCGAAGAAGGTAGTGGTCCGGGTGGTGCCTCCGGGAAGGACCACCGCCGCCCGCTCGGCGATCTCCATGGAACGAGTATTCCGGGCCACGTACTCGTCGCTGACCCGGCGGAGGGCTTCCGTGTACTTGAAGTCTGCGGTCACCTTCACCTCCCCGAGAGACTGCCGGCCAGCCTACCGCCTGCCGGCACCGCCCGGCAGCAGCCCGGGAGGGCACTCCCGGTAGAGTTGCCATCGATCGGCATTGACAGGGAGGACGATCATTCCGATGACCGGTGGGCGCGTGGGGATGTGTTATCTCGACCGTCCGGACCCTCGGCGGCAGGTACGGCTGGCCCTCCGGATGGAGGAATTGGGATACGACTCGGTGTGGGTGTGCGAGACCCGGACCGCCCGAGACGCCATCTCCGTCATGGGCGCCATCGCCTACGCGACCGACCGTATCAAGGTGGGCAGCGGGGTGGTCAACTCGTGGACCCGCCCGGCGTCGCTGATGGCGGTCACCTTCGCCACCCTGGACGAACTGGCCCCCGACCGGATGCTGCTCGGGATAGGCGCCTACTGGGACCCGCTGGCGTGGAAGCAGGGGATCGACCGGCGCAAACCCGTCAAGCAGATGCGGGAGTACATCGAGGTCACCCGCCGCCTGCTGGCGCTCGAGACGGTCACATATGAAGGCGAGCTGGTGGCGGTGCGCGACCTGCGCCTGGACCTCGGGCACGGCGTGGCCCGCATCCCGAAGCGGGTACCGATCTACGTCGGCGCCACCGGACCCCAGATGCTGGCGCTCTCCGGCGAGCTGGCCGACGGGGTGATGCTCAACGGCTTCACCTCCGTCACCTACCTGGCGGACGCCCTCCGGCGCATCGAGCGGGGAGCCCGGCGGAGCGGCCGGCGGGTGGACGACCTGGACCTTCCCCAGACCATCGTGGTCGCCATGGACGAGGACGAGGAGAAGGCGCTGGAGGTGGCCACCAGGATGACGACCATGTACCTGGGCCAGCAGCCCCACATCGCCCTGGCGAGCGGCGTCGACCACGACCTGCTCGACAAAGTGAGGGACGCAATGGGAGGCTGGCCACCCAGGGACGGGGGAATCGAGGCCGCCATGCCGCTGGTACCCATCGAGGTGGTCAGGTCCCTGACGGCAGCCGGAACACCTGACCAATGCCGCGAGCAGGTGGCCGCCTACTCGGTCCGGCCCAACATCTACCCGGCCCTGCTCCCGATCACGGAGAACTACGAGGAGATCATCGAGGCGTTCGCGCCCCGCCGGGATCCCGGCGGCTCCTCCCCTAGTGCCACTGCCGCATCCCCGGTGGCCTGAGTCTCGGGTGGGCTTGCTGCGACTTCTCGGTAGATCGACGGTCTGCCTCCTGGTGGCCGCCGTCTCGTTCGCCTGTGCCGGTTCGAGCCAGGATCCTGCCCCGGACCAGCGGTTGATCGCGCTGGAGGAGAAGGTGCATTCGCTGGAGGAGTCGATCGAAGCCCTGGCAAGCGAGACCGCTGCGCTGAGGCACGAAGTTGCGATCCTGGCAGACCAGGCCGGTTCCTTGGAGAGGCGTGAGGCCGCGGGGTCAGCGAGTGAGCCTCAAGAGGTGGCCGACACGGAGGGGGGACAGGAGAAGCAGCCGGCCATCCACGAAGACGGCCGGACCGACGTTCTCGAGCGCCTGGACGATCTGGACGCCCGCGTGCGGGACATGGAGGACCTCGCCGCCACCGTGGAGTGGGTCCTCCGCTCCGTGGAGCAGTGGGCCAAGGGACAGGACGATCCCTTGTCGCTCCTGGAGGGCACCGTCCTGGAAAGGACCGTCCGGCTGGCGGCGGAGTCCGGAGGCAAGGTCCACCACATCGACCACCCCGAACGGGAAGACCCCGCTGTTCTGCTGGTGCCTCTCGCAGTGGTTGACGGAGAGACCCCGCTCATCGTCTCCCTGCACGGCTACGGAGGGGATTCCTCCTACCAGACCACCTACATGCCCCTCCACGAGCGGGTTAACACCCACGGGTTCGCGCTGCTGCTCCCCAACGGGATCCCTGACAGCGAGGGCAACCGCTTCTGGAACCCCACCGACGAGTGCTGCGACTCCGCCAAGGGCGGCCAGGATGATGTCGCCTACCTGACCGAGTTGGTAGCCGGAGCGCAGCAGGTCATGGACTTCGGGCCGGTGTACTTCTTCGGTTACTCCAACGGCGGGTTCATGTCATACCACATTGCCTGCAAGGGGCTGCCCGGCCTGCGCGCCGTCGCCAGCCTGGCCGGTACGAGCTACGTCGAGGACAGCAGTTGCGACGGCGCATCCCCCGTGTCCGTGCTGCACATCCACGGCACCGCGGACGACGTGATCCGCTTCGAAGGCGACAGCGAGCCGGACACGAAGGGTGACGGCACACGGGCCTTCTACGCCGGCGCTCTGGACATGGTGAACCGGTGGAGCCGGCGGGCCGGCTGCGAATGGTCCGGACAACCCCAGCCTTATGCCACGCTCGATCTGGACGGGCATGTGGCCGGAGCCGAGACCAGGGCATTCCGACTGGAATCAGGCTGCGCCGACGGAGTCGAGATAGAGCTCTGGATGGGCGTGGGGAGCAGCCATGCTCCCGGCTACGGCGACGCCTTCGTGGACGCGCTCGTGGACTGGCTCCTGTCGCAAGAGTGAACCTTCCGGCGTGTCCGGATCCGGTAGTTCGTTACCCCACCCCAAACGACGAGAACGCGAAAAACGCCGGGACACGCCCCCAACCCGCGGGCCCATCCCCCAGCCACCACCTCCTTTGGTCCGTGCGCGTTCCGCTATCCCCCGGCGGGTCCGCTCCCGAATTGATCCCGGTTCCGGTTCCCTCGACGTCGAATAGCAAGAAACCGGTGGTGCTTGTGACTGCCGGGCAGTATGCGGCGGGCCCGTGACATGTTCAAGACCCTTGTTCGGGACACAGAGCCCGCGCCGCCCACGGCCACGCTCACAGAACGCGGCCAACCGAAGACATCGGGCACCAGGAGTACTCGGCCAAGACGGGTACCGACGCCTGCCGCGGGCGTCGCCGGGGGTCGGCGGGAGCTCTACAGGTTTGACGGCTGCGGCTAGTCCGCCGTCCAGCCTTCGGCTGTCCAGCCTCCGTCGACGAAGATGGTCTCGCCGGTGATGTAGCTGGCCGAGTCTCCCGCCAGGAACAGCACGGCGTTGGCGGTCTCGGACGGGTCGGCGAACCTCTTCATCACGACCTGATCGCGGATCGACTCGAACAGCTCGCGGTTGGCGGGGTCGGTCCGGAGCTCGTAGTTCATGTAGGACTCGGTCCAGCCGGGGGCCACCGAGTTGGTCCGGATGCCGAACTCGGCCCATTCGACCGCCATCACCTTGGTGAGGGCGATCACCCCCGCCTTGGCGGCCGAGTAGGCGCCGATGCTGGCGAACGCCACCGGGCCGGCTATGGATGAGATGTTGACGATCGAACCGGAACGCTGCTCGATCATCGAGGTGACCGCCGCCCGGGACATGTAGAAGACCGATGACAGGTTGGCCTCGATGGCCAGGCGCCACTCCTCCAGCTCGAGGGTGTCGAGCCGGCTGAAGTTCTGCCGTAGGCCGGCGTTGTTGACCAGGACGTCGAGGCCGCCGAGTTCGGACCGCACCCGGTCGAGAGCCGACATCGCGTGCTCTGGGTCGGTCACGTCGCAGGTGACGGCCAGATGGGTTCCCGCGCCCCCCTCCATCATCTCCACGGTGCGCGCCAGGTCGTCTCCCGTCCGGGCCAGTGCGGCCACGCGGGCGCCCTCGGCGGCGAACGCCTGTGCGATCGCCCGTCCGATCCCCCGGCTGGCGCCGGTCACCACGACTACCTTGTCCTTCAGGCCCAGGTCCATCGGTTCGCTCCTTGTAATCGGTTGATCAGGTACTCAGCTGTCCGTACAGGTCCGGCCTGCGGTCACGGAAGAAACCCCAGTCGTTGCGGATCTGCGGGATAACCGACAGGTCCAGATCGGCGACCAGAACCTCGTCCTCGGTGTCGCTCGCCTGCGAGATGATCCTCCCCTTGGGGTCCACCCACATCGACGACCCGTAGAAGTGCGAGTCGGAACCCCCCTGGTCCACCCCCACGCGGTTCACGCCGCCGACGTAGTAGATGTTGTCGACCGCGTGGGCCTGGAGTTCCAGCTCCCACAGGTAGCGGCTCATGCCGGTGGTGGCGGTGGGGACGTAGACGATCTGTGCCCCGTTGAGCGCCAGGGTGCGGGCCGCCTCGGGGAAGTGGCGGTCGTAGCAGATCAGGATCCCGATCGTCACGTCGAAGGGCGTCGGGAAGGTGATGAACCCGGTGTCACCCGGCGCGAAGTAGTACTTCTCAACCCCGGTCAGGGTAGGCACCGAGACGATGGGGATATGGCTCTTGCGGTAGATGCCCAGCAGGTCGCCGTCCGGGCCGACCACCGGGGCGCTGTTGTAGAGCAGGCCGTCGAGCGCCTTCTCGTAGATGGGGGCGATCAGGACGATCTGCAGCTCGCGGGCCAGCTCCCGCATGGCCTCCATCGTGGGACCGTCGATCGGCTCGGCCAGGTCGAGGTGGCGTGCGTTCATCTCGAAGGGGAAGTACACCGTGTGGAACAACTCCTGGAGGCATACGATCCGGGCGCCCCGGTCCGCCGCTTCACGCACCAGGTGCTCGGCCCGCTTGACGTTGCTCTCCGTGTCGTACTCCGTACCCATCTGGACGAGTGCGGTCCTCACGATCGGGCCTCCTTCAGTGGTCTGTTTGTGGGATAGCGGTCCGAATCATCTCGCCGAGAGACCGCATCATGATACGAGCGTGGAGCTGCTCAGAGCGGCGGACTCGGCGCTCCTCACAAAGCTCCCCGCCGGCCTTGACGCCACGTACCTGCCATCGCGCACGATAGCCCGGCCGCGCAGGAGCACCTCCCGGATGGCGCCCTGCAAGACCGTGCCCTCATAGGGGTTGTAGTCGCAGTTGGTGACCTGGGTGTCCAGGGCCAGCGTCGTGGTAGCGGCAGGATCGAGCACCACCAGGTCGGCATCCGATCCGGGAGCGATCTCCCCCTTGCGCGGGTACAGGCCGAACAGCTTCGCCGCGTTGGTCGAGGTGATCTCCACGAACCTGTTGAGCGAGAACCGGCCCTGGGCCACGCCGTAGTGATACAGCAGGCCCATGCGCCACTCGATGCCAGGGAGGCCGTTGGGGATCTTGGTGAAGTCGTCCTTTCCCACCATGCGCTGCTCGAAGAAGAACGGCGCGTGGTCGGTTCCCACCGCCTGCAGGTCCCCGGCCGCCAGCGCGTCCCACAACGGATCGTGGTGGTCTGCGGAGCGGAGGGGCGGGGAGCAGACGTACTGGGAACCCCGGAACCCCGGCTCGGCCAGCCTTTCGTCCGTCAGCACCAGGTAGTGCGGGCAGGTCTCCGCATAGGCGCGCACCCCCCGCTCCCGGGCCTCGGCCATCGCCTGAGCCGAACCGGCCGATGACATGTGGACTATGTAGAGGGGCACGCCCGCCATCTCCGCCAGCGCGATCCCCCGCCGGGTCGCCTCGTCCTCGGCGAGGGACGGCCGGGTCCGGGCATGGAAGATCGGATCGGTGTCCCCGCGGGCCAGCGACTCCTTGACCAGCGCGTCGATGGCGTAGCCGTTCTCGCAGTGGAGCATGATGAAGCCGCCGTTCTCGGCGGTCCTCCGCATCGCCTTGAAGATGGCGCCGTCGTCCAGCATCCAGACGTTCGGGTAGGCCATGAAGAGCTTGAAGCTGGTCACGCCCTCGGTGACCAGGCCGTCGAGAGACGGGAGCAGGCTGTCGGGCAGATCGGTGATGATCTGGTGGAAGGCGTAGTCCACAGCGGCCTTCCCGTCCGCCATCCCGTGCCATCGCATCAAAGACGCTCTGGGGTCGGCGCCCTTCTCCTGGATGGCGAAATCGATGACCGTGGTGGTACCGCCCACGGCGGCGGCACGCGTCCCCGTGTCGAAGTCGTCCGAGATCACCGTGCCCGCCACCGGGGTGTCCAGATGGGTATGGGGATCGATGCCGCCGGGGAACACCAGGTGACCGGAGGCGTCGATGGTCTCGTCCGCCTCCGTGCCCTCGAAGTCGCCGATGGCGCGGACCCGTCCGTCCTCAATGAGGATGTCCGCCACGTAGTCGTCCGTGGCCGTGACGATCCGGCCTCCCTCGACGAGCGTCGTCACGCCGCGGCCACCCGTAACGCCCGGAACTCGGTGGCAGGAACGAGGAACCCTGTGGCGGGAACGAGCTTGCCCCGGACCGGGTCGACGGCAAGTCGTAGACCGTCCAGGGTGTAGGTGCCCAGGCGCGGACGGTCCTTCTTCTCCCCGAACAGCACGAGCGTGTGGATACTCCTCCCTTCCACGGTGGCAATCGCCCGGCCCATGTCGTATTCCACCCGGCGTCCGTCTTGGAGGACAAGCGGGAACCGGTCGATAGGAGAAACACCCAACTCCCGGAGCAGGGGGGCAGGAACCATCGTGAAGAGGGTACCGATGTCCACCATTAGCTCGACATCCAGCGACCGTCCGCCATCCTCAGCCGCAAGGCGTACGGTTTGGTTAAGTACTCCCACAGCCGTCACCTCCTGATGCGCTCTCCCGCCCACGCTGTGCCGTGTGGCCCCTCTCCCTGGCATCGTGCCACCGGAGGATGCTAAGACCGGCGCCCGTGCCCCAACCAGTGGGCGCACGGGCGAACGATCACATATACGGCTAGCCGCCGGCCTGGTCGATCAGCGACCACAGGCGGCTCGGCGTGACCGGGGTCTGGTCCGCCTCGACTCCGAGGTGCGACAGCGCGTCGGTCACCGCGTTGGCCAGCGCCCCGGCGGCCGGGAAGCATCCCGCCTCGCCCATGCCCTTGAAGCCGCCCTCGGTGTGTGGCGAGGGGGTCACCAGGTGATGGATCTCGAAGTCGGGCAGATCCGTGAAGGACGGCACCAGGTAGTCCATGAGGGTCGAAGACAGAAGCTGTCCGCTCTCCTCGTCATACACGAACTCCTCCAGCATCGCGCCACCGAGCCCGTTGGAGAGAGCCCCGTGGATCTGGCCTTCCACCAGGAGCGGGTTGATGATCGTGCCGGCGTCGTCCACCACCACGTACTTGACCCAGTCGATCTTGCCGGTGTCGATGTCCACGTCCACCACGGCCACATGGGTCCCGCAGGCGGTCGTGAAGTTGGCCGGGTCGTAGACGTAGGTCGCCTCGAGGGTCGGTTGGTCCCCCTCCGGGAGCTTGTGCGCCCAATAGGCCTGCTGCGCCACGTCGGCCAGACTGAGGGACCGCATCTCCTCGGCGCCCTTCACCGATATCCGGCCGTCGGCGTAGGCGACGTCGTCCGGATCCGCTTCCAGGAGCCCGGCGCCGATCCGCACCGCTTTGGCCTTGATCTCCTCGATGGCCTTGATGACCGCCACCGCCGCCACGTTGGAACGGCTGCCCGCCGACCCGAAACCCGTGTACGGGGTCTGGTCGGTGTCGCCCCAGACGACCCGCACGTTGGCGATGTCGATCTCCAGGTGATCGGCGGCCACCTGGGCGAGCGTGGTCTCGGTGCCCTGACCCATCGGGATCATCCCCGTGTACAGGGTGGCCCTGCCGTGGGGGTCGATCTTCACGGTCGAGCCCTCGTAGCCGCCCGTGTAGTAGTCGAGAATGCCGAGGATGGCCGAGGGTCCGAAGCCGGACACGTGGATGTAGGAGGAGATGCCGATCCCGCGGTATACGCCTTGGTCCCGCAGGCTCTGCTGCTCCTCCCGCACCTTGTCGTACTCGACCGCCTCGAGGGCCTTCTCCAGCGCCGCGGGGTAGTTGCCGCTGTCGTAGACGGCGCCGCCCGGGCTGAAGTAGGGGAACTCATCGGCCTGGATCATGTTGCGGCGACGCAACTCGGCCGGGTCGATCCCCAGCCTGCGAGCCGTCTTGTCCATCATCCGCTCGATACCGAACATGGCCTCCGGGCCTCCGAAGCCGCGGAAGGTGCTGTTCGGGGTCTTGTTGGTGGCCACCCCCACCACGTCGCAGTGGTAGTTGGCGATCTTGTACTGGTTGACCGCGGCGGCGCCCGTCACCCAGGCGGGCCCGATGCCCACGCTATGCAGGTGGGCGCCCTGGTCGCTCAGCACCCGGCCCTTGAGGCCGAGGACCGTCCCGTCGGAGTTGGCCGCGAGCTGCCATTCCTGGAGTTGCTCGCGCCCGTGCACCGTGGCCTGGAGCGCCTCCCGGCGATCCTCGATCCACTTGACCGGCCGGCACAGCTTCATCGACGCCAGCGAGACGAGGATGTCCTCGGGGTAGCGGTCCCATTGATTGCCGAACGCGCCACCGATGTTGGGGGTGAGGATCCGGACCGACGTCTCGGGAATGCCAAGGGCGGCCGCCAACTCCGTGCGGAGCAGGCTGGCCACCTGGCTCCCGGAGTGGAGGGTGAGGGTCTGGCGAAGATCGTCCCACTCGGCTACGTGACCGCGCGTCTCCAGCGCCACGCCCGAGTAGCGACCCACCTTGAACCGTCCGGAGACGATCTCGTCCGCCTCCTCGAAGGCGCCGTCGATGTCACCGGCTACACCGAGGGCGTTGATCCCCGGGAAGGTGTACTCGATGATCGTGTTGTCGCCCATGTCCTCGTTGATCACCGGAGCGCCATCGGCCAGGGCAGCCTCCACGTCGACCACGTGGTCGAGGATCTCGTAGTCCACGTCGAGCAGATCGAGGGCGTCCTCGGCCAGATAGCGCGAGTCGGCCACCACCGCGGCGACCGGCTCACCTACGTAACGAGCCTTGCCGGGGGCAAAGGCGGGCGTGGTGCATTCCTTCTGGCCCGGAAGGCGCCAGATGGTGGGAAAGTCCCCGATGCCCTCCAAGTCGGCGGCTGTCAGCACGCAGTGGACGCCGTCGAGGGCCTCCGCCGCGGCCGTGTCGATACCGTTGATGCGGGCGTGTGCGTACGGACTGCGGAGGATGGCCATGTGGACCGTCCCGGCCGGCTCGATGTCGGCGATGTAGCGACCCCGGCCCCGGATCAGCGGAGCATCCTCCCGGCGGGGCGCCGAGACTCCGATCCACCGGTTTTCCTGCGTGGTGGTCATGCGCTCCCCCCTTCAGCGGACATGACGGCAGCTGCCGCCTGCACCGACTCGACGATCTTCTGGTATCCGGTGCAGCGGCAGATGTTGCCGCCCATCTCCTCCCGTATCTCCTGTGGGCTGGGATCCGGGTTCCGTGACACCACGTCGATTCCGGCCAGGATCATCCCCGGCGTGCAGAAGCCGCACTGCAGGCCGTGGTACTCGGAGAACGCACTTTGCATGGGGTGGAGATCGTCGCCGTCGGCGATGCCCTCGATGGTGGTTATCTCCGCGCCGTCCGCCTGTACGGCGAGCATCAGGCAGGATCGGACGACCTCGCCGTCGAGCAGGATCGTGCATGCGCCGCACACCCCGTGCTCGCACCCGAGGTGGGTCCCGGTCAGGCCGAGGTCCTCGCGTATGGCATCCGCCAGTGTCTTGCGCGGCTCGACCGAGACCGCCCGGCCGGCGCCGTTGACGTTGATTACGACACTCATGTTCTCAGCCATTTCCGCCTCCTGCCTGGCCGGCCGCATCATTCAAGGCCCGTACCGTCAGAACGTTGATCAGATGACTCCTGTACTCGGCCGTTCCGTGAACATCCGAGGTGGCGGGAAAGTCCGCGGCCGCACCGGCCCCGGCCGCCGCGAACGCGGCGTCTCCCGTCTCGGCGCCCACCAGAGCGGCCTCCGCGGTGGGTAGGCGGGTGGCATGGGTGCCCCCGAAAGCCCCTAGTGCCGCGTGCGTGATGGTCGACCCATCGGTCGTGATCACCGCCGCCACCCCGGCCAGCGCGAAGTCGCCATGCCGGCGGGCGAACTCCTGGAATCCGAAAGTGCTCCCCGCTGCTGCCGCCGGTATCCGGATCTCGGTCAGCAGTTCGGTGTCGCCCAGGGTCGTGTCGAACAGGCGATCCTCGATCAGGTCCTGCATCCCGATGACCCGCTCGCCGTCCACCGACCGGGCGGTGACCTCGGCATCGAGAGCCATCAGCACGGCCGGAAGCTCCGCCGCCGGGTCGTTGTGGGCCACCGAGCCGCCGATCGTGCCCCGGTTGCGGATCGCCCGGTGGCCGATCTCGGCGACGGCCGCGGGGATGACCGGATGTGCCCCCGCCACGTCACCCGACTCACCGACCGCGGTCAGGCGGGTCATGGCACCGATCCGCAGCGACCCGTTGGCCGAGATGTAGGACAGCGAGTCGACTCCGTTGACATCGATCAGGTGGGCCGGCCTGGCCAACCTGAAGTTGAGCATCGGCACGAGGCTCTGGCCGCCGGCAAGGACTTTCGCCCCCGATCCGTGTTCGGCCAGAAGATCGAGGGTCTCCCCGATGCTTTCCGGCGCCGAGTAATCAAAGACCGCTGGTTTCATAGGCGGTTCACCTCCTGCGTGACGGCGCTCCGGTCAGACCGCCGATTTCCCATCCCGGCAGGATCATAGACACGCCCGACCTGGGGGTGCGGTGATACGCGCCCAAAGCCCGAGCCCGTGCTGAAGACCCGTCGGATCGAGGCCCGTCGTGCCGCTCCCGGACCCGCAACGAGTCACGTGGCCACCCTGGTCGTGGCATCGGAGGACGGGCACCGGTACGTCGATGCCGAAGACCGCTCTGACTATGATCTGGCACACCCCGTCCTCGACCACCGACCACCGCCGAGACTGGGAAAGTGGGTTCGTATTCGCCTCGCCGTCGCTCTGGTTGCCGCCACCACCCTGATCCTCGGCCTGGCCGCGTGCGGAACGGACGGAGAGGGGCCGGCTACACCCGATGAAGCGGCTACCGGCTCCTCGTTCGCCGGAACGATAAGGATCGGGGCGGCCCTTAGCGAGACCGGCAAGTTCGCGGTGGAGGGACGCGACTCTCGCGAGGGTTACGACACCTGGGTGAGATGGGTGAACGAGGAGTACGGGGGCATCGAGATCGGCGGCCGCCGCTACGCCGCCGAGATCGTCTACTACGACGACGAGTCCGACGCCGACACGGCCGCCAACCTCGTCCAGAAGCTCATCGACGAGGACAAGGTCGACTTCCTGCTAGGTCCATACTCCAGCAGCCTCACCACCGGCGCCAGCGCCATCGCCGAGGCCAACAACGTCATCATGGTGGAGGGGAACGGGACCTCCGACACCATGTTCGAGCGCGGCTTCCGGAACCTCTTCCTGGTGGCCACCATCGCCAGCGACTACACCAAGTCCACGATCGAGGCCCTGGCGGCCCGGGGGGCGCGCACCGCGGTGATCGCCTACGAGGACACGTCCTTCCCCACCGCGGTCGCCAACGGGGCCCGGAGGCATCTGGAAGCCGCCGGGATCGAAGTCCTGGCCATGGAGACCTATCCCAAGGACATCCAGGACGCCTCGGCGATCATGACCAAGTTCCGCGACCTGGATCCCGACGTATTCATCGGCGGCGGCCACTACAACGATGCGGTGCTGTTCGTCAACGCGGCCAAGGAACTCGGGTTCGCTCCCGACGGGATGCTCATCACGGTGGGCCCGTCCAATCCCAAGCTGATCGACGAGCTCGGCGAGGATCTGGACGGCGTACTGGGACCTACCCAGTGGGAGCCGGTGATGGCCTACGAGGGCCCGTACTTCGGTAGCGCGTCGGACTACGCCGCCTACTACGAGAGCCTGTGGGGAGAGCCGCCCGTCTACCAGGCGGCCAGCGCCACAGCTGCCGCCCTCGCCCTCCACCTGGCCGTCGAGACCGCCGGGACGACCGACACCGAAGCGGTTCGCGAGGCCCTCTACGGGCTGGAAGCCGACACGTTCTACGGTCCCATCTCGTTCGACGAGCGCGGTGTCAACACCTCCAAGCCGATGGGCACGGTGCAGGTGCAGGACGGAAAGATCCGGGTGGTGGCGCCCGGCGAGGCGGCGGTCGCCGACCTGGTGTACCCGCTGGCCGGGGCGAGCGGTGGAGGGAAGGCCTCGGCCGCCGAGCGGGTGGCGCAGACGCTGGTCAACGGTATCGCCCTGGGCGGTATGTACACCCTCCTCGTGCTGGGGTTCTCGATCATCTGGGGGGTGATGGGCGTCATCAACTTCGCCCACGGCGAGTTCGTCATGATCGGCGCCTATGCGGCCTGGCTCGCCAACGACCTGTGGGGCGTGGACCCGTTCGTGACCGTGCCCCTGGTGTTCCTGGTGATGATGCTGGTGGGCTTCGGAACGCAGCGGCTGCTGGTCAACCGGGTGATCGACCGCCCCCATCTCGTTTCGCTGCTGGTGATGTTCGCGGTGGCGATCATCCTCCAGAACGTCATGAAGGTGGTGTTCTCGGCCGACTTCCGGCGCGCCGACACCGCGCTCGACGGCGTCTGGCAGGTGGCGGGCGAGGTGACGGTGCCGGTCACCCGCTTCTGGATCCTGGTGGTGGCGCTGGCCGTAGCGGGAGGCCTCAGCCTTTTCCTGGCGCGCAGCCGGCTGGGCAAGAGCATCCGGGCCGCCGCCCAGAACCGGGAAGCGGCGCGGATCCTCGGCATCGATGTCGCCAGGGTCTACGCGGTGACGTTCGCCATCTGCATCGGGATCACCGGCGTGGCCGGCGCGCTCATCAGCCCGGTGTTGGCGGTGCAACCCTTCCAGGGCCCGCCCCTCACGCTCAAGGCCTTCGCCATCACCGCCATGGCGGGCCTCGGATCGGTCCGGGGCGCCCTGGGCGGCGCCATGGTCCTCGGCCTCGTCGAAGCCGGGCTGGCCGTCTACATCCCCGAGATAGGCACCAACCTGGCGGTGGTGGCCTCCTTCGTGCTGCTGGTAGTGGCGCTCGTGGTGCGACCCCAAGGTCTCTTCAAAGGACTCCGGCCCGTGGACGCGACGGCGACATGATCCGGAACGGCCCCGCTCCAGGTCCGGTAACCCTCGTGCCAGGCGCCCGGGGACCGACCTCATGAGGCCGGCGACCTCCGGCGAGCCTGCCGCCGGCGCCCGGCCGGGAAACCCCGGTCGCCGGCGGGTCGTAGTCGGGGTCTCGGTCGGATTGCTGGTCGTGCTCGCGGTATTGCCGGCCCTGCCCGGTGTCGGCGACTCGGCGCTGTTCACGCTCACCATGATGCTCACCTCGGTGGCGGTGGCCGTGAACTGGAACCTCACCGGAGGGTTCACCGGCTACGTCGACTTCGGCCATGCGGCCTGGTTCGGGATCGGGGCCTACACCACGGCGATCCTGATGTCACTCCAGACCAACGGCCCGCAGATCGGCTGGGCCGCCCCTCCCGCCATCATCCTGGGCGCCGTGGTGGCGGGTGTCCTGGCCGCGGCCATCGGTAGGGCCACTATGCGCCTGAAGGGTCCCTACTTCTCCATCGCCCTACTGGGGACCTTCGTGGCCGTCCGGGAGATCGTGCGGGTTTCCGGGGGGCTCACCGGGGGCGGGGTGGGGCTGACCCTCCCTCCCTACCTCAACCGGCCGCTCTTCTACTACATCGAGTTGGCGCTCGTAGCCGGCCTGGTCGCACTCGTCTGGTGGCTGCGGGGCACGCGCTTCGGCGCCGCCCTGGTGGCCATCCGGGAGGACGAGGTGGGGGCGGAGACGCGCGGAATCAACACGACCCGTCTCAAGGTGACCGTGTTCAGCTTCGCCGGGTTCTCCACCGGGCTGTTCGGGGGACTGTGGGCCTACCAGAACACCTTCGTCGACCCCGACATCGCCTTCATCGAGATCCGGACCGTCGACGCGGTGATGGGCACCATGCTGGGCGGCCTCGGCACCGTGGCCGGACCCGTCGTCGGGACCGTCGCGCTGTTCTGGCTGCGCGAGCTGCTCTGGGCCCACCTGCTCGACTACCACCTCATCGCGCAGGGGGTGCTCCTGATCGTGATCGTCCTGTTCCTTCCCAGGGGTCTGGTCGGGATCATCGACCCGAGGGGCACCTCGGTCACCGCCCTGTGGCGGCGATGGATCGGGCGGAGTGCCCGCCCGGATGAGCCGGAGAGAGACCCATGACCGCGTTGCTCGATGCCCGCGGGGTGGTGAAGCGGTTCGGCGGTCTCACCGCGGTGGACGGGGTGGACATCAGCGTCGGCGCGGGCGAGATGGTAGGGCTCATCGGCCCCAACGGCAGCGGGAAGACGACCCTCTTCGACTGCCTGAGCCGGGTGTCGAGCCTCGACGCCGGTTCGGTCAGATTCGACGGTATCGACATCACCCGGCACCGGCCCCACCAGGTGGCCCGGCTCGGCCTGGCGCGCACGTTCCAGCTGATCCGGGTGTACCGCGAGCTGACCGTCTCCGAGAACATGGAGCTGAGCATCCAATGGGCGCAGGTCGGGGCGGCGCGCCTGTTCGGCCGTGCCGACCCGGCGACCCGCCGGAGGGTGGATTCCCTCTTGGAGTTCCTGCTGCTCGCCCCTCTCCGGGACGAGCGCGCCGGCGCCCTGTCGGGTGGCCAGCGCCGTCTCCTGGAGATCGGGATGGCCCTGATGAGCGAGCCGAAGCTGTTGCTGCTGGACGAAGCCACCTCCGGCGTCAATCCCACCCTCGTCGCCGAGATCGCCGACCGGCTGCGAGAGGTCAACGCCGACGGCGTGGCCATCCTGCTGGTGGAACACAACGTGGGCTTCGTGGCCGAGTTGTGCCACCGGGTGGTGGTCCTGGACCGCGGCGCCAAGCTGGCCGAGGGCACGCCGGGCCAGGTCATGGAGGACCCCGCCGTCATCGAGGCCTACTTCGGGGCGGAGGGGGAATAGTGGTAGCGACCGCCACGGAGCGCCCGCTGCTCGAGGTCCGGGACGTGAGCGCCGGCTACTACGCCGGCCACGATGTCATCCACAACATCGACCTCGAGGTGGCCGAGGGAGAGATCGTCTGCGTCATCGGACCCAACGGCGCCGGGAAGTCCACGGTGTTCAGGGCGATCTACGGCCTGGCGGAGGTGCGCTCCGGACGGGTGCTGTGTGATGGCGTGGACATAACCAACATCGCTCCCCAGGACGCTCTGCGCACCGCGCGTATGGCGATGGTGCCGCAGCTCCGCAGCGTCTTCCCCCAGATGACGGTCCATGAGAACCTGGAACTAGGGATGTACCTGGAACCCGACAGGGCGCGGGTACGGGATCGGATCGACTACGTCTACGGCCTGTTCCCGCGCCTCGCCCGGCGCTCCCGCCAAGAGGCCGGAACGATGTCGGGCGGGGAGCAACGCATGCTCGAGATCGGCCGCTCCCTGATGCACGAGCCCCGCATCGTCCTGATGGACGAACCCTCGGCGGGCCTGGCGCCCATCGTCACCCGCCAGGTGTTCGAGGCCATCCGGCAGCTGAACCGCGAGATCGGCCTTACGGTGCTGATGATCGAGCAGAACGCCCGCCAGGGACTAGAGGCCAGCCACCGCGGCTACGTACTCGAGATGGGCCGCAACAGCCACCAGGGACCAGCGGGGGAACTGCTGGCCGACCCCGAGGTACGGAGGGCCTTCCTGGGCGTGCGTTGAAACCGTTGCCGGAGCGGATCCCTCCGGCTGCGTCGATCCGCGAAAATCGTGTAGCCTAGATTGCCTTATTTATGCTATAATAATAGAATCAATCAGTGAAGAGTTTCTGCCTAGCTACCTGAAAGGACACGATGGGTCTCATCCGCACCACCGCTGCAATCCGGAATCCGGCCGAACCGGATCGAGTGTGGGAGGGGACATTCCTCGTCGACACCGGTGCCATCGACTGCCTCGTGCCGCGCCCCCATCTCGAGGCCATCGGCCTGAGACCGGAAGGACAACGGAAGTACACGCTTGCCGACGCCAGCGAGGTAACCATGGATGTCACCGTCGGCCGGATCGAGTTCATGGACACATTCGTCGGGGCGACGATCCTCTTCGGAGAAGCCGGCAGCGAGCCGCTGCTCGGCGCCACCGCTCTCGAGTCGTTGGGCATCGAAGTGGATCCGCTCAACCAGACTCTCACGAGACACGCGGCGATCAGCCTGAGGGGAAGGCTCATCCTGAACCCATCGGAAACGATCTCGCTCCCTCAGGCCGAGCCCGGTCTCTCGTAGCCCCGACTCTCCATGGATCAGGGGCGCTATGGCTGGGAGGACTCCCTGGTCTTGGAGGAGGCGGACGACCGTGTCGTCCTGAGGGGGAACGAGGACGCCAAACTGTCCTGGGAGAAGACCTATCGTGCGATGGCCTCCGAGCAGGAGGACTGGAGCGACTTCGACGTGACTGCCGCCGACGGATTGGACTGATGGCGGACTTCCCCAAGCGGTAGCCGTCTACTTCGCCGACCTCAATCCCACCGTCGGAAGCGATCCCGCTCCCTCGCACCGAGCCTGGTCACTCGTAGCAACCGGCGGTACCACACCGCCACTCCGGAGGCAGACCACTAGAGCAGACCGCTAGATTGGCTCCGAGACCGGACACGAGAAGGGCGGGAAGATGGCTGCCACTGCGCTGGTAGGCGGAAGGGTGATCGACGGTACGGGAAGGGCGCCGATCGAGGATGCCGTGGTGCTCATCGACGGGGAGCGGATCGATGCCGTGTTCCGCAGGGGCGACATGGAGGTTCCCTCCGGCGCCGAAGTGGTGGACATATCCGGCTCGACGGTGATACCCGGCCTGATCGACTGCCACGTCCACGTGGGGGTGCTGGCCGACAACTCCTTCCTGCAGGTGGAGGACCCGGCCTCCCTCGCCGACCAGTTCATGACCACCCTGCTCGGCCACGGGGTGACGACCGTCCGGGACACCGGCAACTTCAACCCTGACGAGGTTTTCCGCACCTTCAAGGAGGGCCGGGACGGCTGGCCCCGCTTCTTCGGCGCCGGGACGATCCTGGACGGTCCGGCAGATCCTCCCGCGCCGTGGCGCTGGCTGGCCATCATCGACGACGAGGCTTCCGCCCGCGCCGAGACAGCCCGCCTGGCAGAGGCCGGGATGGACTTCATCAAGGTGTACGTGTGGGCCCGCCTGCCGGTGCTGCGGGCGGTGGTCTCCGAAGCCCACCGCCGGGGGGTGCGGGTCGCCGCCCACGTCGGGCATACCGTCACCGTCGAGGAGGCCGTGAAGGTGGGCGTCGACGCCCTCGAGCATGTGCGGGTGGGCCGCGAGTTGGTCCCCGAGAAGCGCCAGGCGGAGCTGGCGGCCCTGCCGGGGCGGATCCTGGATCCGTTGGTCGGCTTCCAGCCGTGGCGTTACATCGACCCCGAGTCGGACCTGGCCGACGGCCTGATCGCGCTTATGGCCGAGCGGGGCACCTTCATCACGCCCACCCTGACCCTCTCCCAGAGCATCCTGGCCGGGAACACGGAGGCGGCAACGTGTCCGGCCGGCCTCGACGAGATGCCGGAGGCGGTCGCCGAGCAGTGGAGCCAGTACGCCTACCCGTTCGACTACAGCGAGACGGACTGGGAGGCGGCCCCGGTGGAGTTGCGGAACCAGATGGCCTTCATCGGCCGGGCCCAGCGCGGCGGCGTGAACGTGACGGCCGGAACCGACCTCACCAACCCCTTCGTGGTGCCCGGCCACAGCATGCACGAGGAGTTGCGCCTGCTGGTGGACGGATGCGGGTTCACCCCCACCGAAGCCATCGTGGCCGGAACCAGCCGGGCCGCCGAGTTGCTGGGCCAGGCCGACGAGCTGGGCACGGTCGAGAAGCGCAAGCTGGCCGACCTGGTGGTGCTCGACGGCAACCCCCTCGACGACATCGGCAACACCCGCCGGATCTCCGCCGTCTACAAGGGAGGCCAGCTAGTCGCTTAGCGCTACCTGATCTTCCGGGCACCCGCCTGAGGCATGCTGGAACCCGTGGTCCGGGGAGTCGTCCAAGGCATCACCGAGTTCCTGCCAGCCTCGTGGTCGATGGTGTACATACCCGGTCGGAGATAGACTGAGGAGATGGAACCTGTTCAGCCGATCAGCCCCGTGACTACACGTCGGAACGGGGTGAAACTGACCCGTGATCAGGCAAGAAGCCTGTTTCTCCACACCGCTATAGCACGGGAATTGAGGTCTCGCGAATCCGAGGGCATCGAGATCGCCCGGCGGAACATCGCCCGGATGCGGTCGGTCAATCCGCATGCCGCACCCCTCCTGGACGAGTGGGAGAGGATTCTCCAGGGGTCGATCGACCAGATCGTGGACAGCATGCTCGATCCCGGCTTCCGCGGTCAGGACCTTCGACAGGTGACCCCCTTCGGCGGGATTCTCACCCCCACCCGACGTGCTGATGTCTACAGGTCGTTCGCAGGAACGGCATGAACCGCGAGGCGTTTGATCACGCCATCCGGGCCTCCGGCGCCATCCTGGGCGAGAACGAACTCTTGGTGATCGGAAGCCAGGCTGTCCACGCGTCGGTCTCTGAAGTCCCGATCGAAGCGGAGCAATCCCTGGAGGCAGACATTGCTGCTCTATACGACCCGCACGAACGGAAAGCCGACTTGATTGATGGTTCCATAGGCGAAGCGTCGATGTTTCACACAACATTCGGTTACTACGTTCAGGGCGTGACCGAGTCCACGGCTGTCCTCCCTCGAGGCTGGCGCGACCGTCTAGTCAGATATGAGACACCGGGTACGAATGGTGTGGTGGCCTGGTGCCTCGAGATTCACGACCTGTGGATATCCAAGGCAGTCGCCTTCCGTCTGAAGGATCGCGAATTCTGTGCCGCTCTGATGTCTGAAGGCTTGGTGGATGCCGGCACACTCGCGCGTCGCCTGGATGCAGTCGAAGGTTTGGAGGCAGAGTTGCGCAGCCAGGTATCCAGACTCATCGAACGGCCACCACTGCCCTACTGACCTACGCGGGAACGATCCTGATCCGGGCGCCCGCCGCCTCTGAGGGGTCGATGTCGAGACCGGCGGGAGACCGGCTGATCCTGACTCCGGCGCGGGCCAGCATCTCGGCGGTGGAGTCCAGGTCGCTCGATGCCAGCACCAAGCTGTAGGGGCCCGGCCCCCGTCGCTCGAGTTCGGTGGCAACGGGTCCCGGTCCGTCGGGCTGGGAGAGCGCCAGCCGGAAGGAACCGAGCCGGTATTGGCGGCTCGACGCTCCCGGCCGCTGATGCCCGCCGTCTCCGGCCCGGAGCCCGAGGGCTCGTTCGTAGAGTCGGGCGGCCTCATCCAGGTCCCCGACCACCAGGTCGATCCCGGCCACACCGGTGACCAGATTGCCATGGTCACCGGGCGGGTCCCAGGCCAGCAGTTCGCCCTCACCGGTGATCCAGTCGATCAGGTAGGGCCATGGCTTGCGCCACGGGGATCCCCCCGGAAGGACCAGCCTCCACTCCAACCGACCACCCTTCGGGTGGATCCGGTCCATCTCGAACGGACCCTCAGCGCCGATACCCAGGCCTCGCAGGCCTTCCACCTCGTCCTCGAGGCCGGTCCCGGCCAGAACGAAACCGACCAGCCCCGAGCCCTGGTCGAGGAACGACAGCAACTCCCTCCCGAACGGCCCCCGGGCCCTCGCTACGGCCGGGTCCTCCACCGTCAGCAGTTCCAGGTAGTCGAGACCGAAGCGGACTATGGCGTTGCGGGTGCCGAGGGAGGGATGGCGGCCCCCCACCGCCACCTCGAAACCGAGCCGTCGGAAGGCGCCCATGGCCGACTCGAGGTCGGGAACGCCGATCACGGCGTGGTCGAAGCGTTCGATCACGGTCCGCTCACCCCACCAGCGCCGGCAGCACCTCTTCGGTGACCCTCCGGAACTGCCCCGCCTCGTCGTGGCCCACCAGCCGCAGGGTGATGCTGGTCGCCCCGGCGTCCGCGAACCCCCGGATCAGATCGATGCACCGCCCGGGATCGCCTATCGCCACCCACCGTTCCAGGAAGGCGCGGTCGTAGTCCACTCCGTAGTAGGCCTTCAGGTAGGAGGCCACCTCCTCCATACCCCGCTCCCGGTCCTCGGCCACGTGGATGTTGTAGTACAGGCAGGCCTCGAAGCCCTCGGAGAGGGGGCGGCCCTCCTCGTCCGCGTACCGCCCGATAGCCGCCAGGTTGGTGGCGAGGGTCTCCGGGGTGTTGGCGGTGGTCATCCAGCCGTCGCCCATCCGGGCCACCCGCCGCAGTGCCCGCTCGGACAGCTTCGGGAAGGCGGGGTTGGGGTTGGCGGTGACCCAGATCGGCAGGGGTTGCTGGACCGGCCTGGGCAGCACCGTCACGTTATCGAACCGGTTGTAGGTCCCCTCGTAGGAGGCCTCCTCCGTCTCGGAGACGAGGCGCAGGATCTCGATCGCCTCCTCCATCCGCCGGCTCCTCGTTCCCGGATCGATGCCGAAGGCGGCGAACTCCTCCGCGAACTTGCCGCCGCCCGCCTCCCGCTGACCCTGGCAGGCCACGAAGATGGACCGGCCACCGGACAGGCAGTCGAAGCTGAGCCACTGGTAGGCGAACAGCAGGGCGTCGCGAAGGGGCATGCTCGCCATGCAACCCACCCCGAGGCCGACCCGCTCGGTGCGCGCCGCCAGGGCCCCGAGCGCCACCATGGCGTCCAGGCGGGGCTTGGCGAAAATCGAATCCCCCACCCACACCGAGTCCCACACCTCGGCCTGATCCGCCTCCACCGCCAGGTCGAGCATCTCGGAGACCGTGGACATCCCGAGCAGCACGCTCCGGTTCGACAGCGTGAGGCCGTACTTGATCCGGGTCATCCGGCCTCTCCTCTCCTGCCTCGTGAAGCCGGAGGGTACTGAAAATGTCCAATCGGCCCGATTGCCGGCAACGAAACCCCAGGTAGAGACATCGCGGGCCAACCACCCTCGTCTTTCAGCACCCTCCTGGTGTCCCCTGTCTTTGGTTCGCCCCGTTCTGTGACCTGTGCCGTAGTGGACGGCGCCGGCTCTGCGCCTGAAACAAGGGGGTTGAACATGTCACATACCCGCCGCATACTGTCCGGCAGTCACAAACACCGCCGATTTCCTGCTTTTCGACGTCGAGGAAACCGGAACCGGGATCAATTCGGGAGCGGACCCGCCAGGGGATAGCGGAACGCGTTCGGACCAAAGGAGGTGGTGGCTGGGGGATGGGCCCGCCGGGGAGGGCGTTTTCGCGTTTTTCGCGTTCTCGGCGTCTCTGGCATGGACAACGAACTACCGGATCAGGGCAACTGGTAAGGCTTGCTCGTCACCCGGCGTCCCGACCTGATGTCACATCTCCATCCTATATTGGCAAGCGAACATATGTTCGGGTATAGTCATACGCCCTTTCCCGGACGGAGACCGCGAAGGAACCAACCAACTCGAAAGCGGAGAGATGACCGCAAGCATCTTGAGGGCAGCGCCCGATGGACCGCCGGCGCCTGCGGATGCCACCGGCTTTCCGGTGTATCCAGGACGGGTGATCGGTTTGGAAGGCCCCACCGGGTTGGGACTTACCCGGATCGGCCTTTCCATGCTGTCGGCGACCCCGGCATCCTGCCGGGTGGTGGTGGACGTTCGGGGATGGCTGTGCCCGCTGGCGGCATGGGAGGTCGGCATCGATCCCGACCATCTGGCGGTGGTGCGGTGCGATGACGCCCATCGATGGTCCAGAGTCCTGGCCGTCTTGCTTGACGGGGTGAAGGTGATCTACGCCGAGGTTCCCCGGGGCGTCAAGGAATCACTGCTGCGGCGGCTCGGCGCCAAGGCCCGGGCCCGCAACGCCACCGTGATCCTGCGTCCTCTGGCGGGCAGGATCCCCTCCGGAATGGCTTTCCTGCGGCTGCGGGCGGTCCGGGTGGAGTGGGCCGGCGCCCGGGAGGGACGCGGCAGCCTGGGTGGGCGCACCCTGGTGGTCGAGCTGTCCGGCAAGGGGGCTGCGGGCCGGTATCAGGTAGTGGAGGTGGAGGACGATGGCGCGCGTCCTGTGCGTGTGGTTTCCCGATTGGTTACTCCGCAGATCGGACGCTCCGCCGGATAGGGCGGCCTTCGTCGTGGGGAGCCGGGACGGCCATCCCCTGGTGGCGGCCGCCAATGACCGGGCGACAGAAGCGGGAATCGAGGTGGGCATGACCCGCCGATCGGCCGAGGCGCTCTGCCCTTCGGCCCTGGTCCTGGCGCGCGACCCCGCCGCCGAAGCCACCCGTTTCGAGCCGATCCTCGACGCCATCGAGGATCTGATACCCAGGGTGGAGGTGGTCGAGCCGGGCTGGGTGTTCGTCCCTATCGACGGGGCGGTCCGCTATTACGGCGGCGAGCGCGCCCTGGTGCGCCGGATAGCCGCAACGTTGGAGCCCCTGGCGCCCGGAGGGCGTTTCGGAGTGGCTAACGGTCCGTTCGCCGCCTACTGGGCGGCCCGATCGGGCCACCCGACGCTGATCGTGAAGGACGAGAAGGCGTTCCTGTCCGGCCTGGACATCTCCGCTCTGGAGGTCGACGAGTTGGTCGCCACGTTCCGCTGGCTGGGGGTGACCACCCTGGGTGAACTGGCGGCCCTGCCCCGCCATGCGGTGGCCTCCCGATTCGGCACCCGAGGCTTGGAGGCCCATCGTCTGGCCGGCGGCGAGGATCGGACGGTCCTACCGCGCCGTATTCCTGACGATCTGACCGTGGAGGTCGTCTTCGAAGAACCTCTGATGCTGGTCGAGCAGGTGGGTTTCATGGCCCGCCGCCTGGCCGGGAACCTCCTGGGCCTGCTGGATCGGCACCGGGTCGCCCTCCACCAAGTGGAAGTGGAAGCCGAGGCTGCCGACGGGGTAACACGGTCACGGGTGTGGCGCAGTGCCGAACCGTTCGATACCCGAGCGCTGGCCGAACGGGTGTGGTGGCAACTCCGGGCCTGGATCGAGACGGGAGGGATCACGGACGGGCTGACCCGTCTGAAACTGTCACCCACCGGCCTGTCCGACGAGGGCTACCAGCCGGACCTGTTCGAGCAAAGGGAGGTCCGGATCGAAACCGAACGAGCGCTGGAGCGGACCCGGACCATCCTGGGTCCCGACTCGGTTCTCCGGGCCCGCCCCCAGGGTGGAAGGGACCCGGCGGAGCGGGTGCAGTGGGCCCGATGGGGCGATGATTTCGCCGAGCCGGCCCGCTCTCTCGCCTCACCATGGCCAGGAAAGGTCCCGGCGCCCTCCCCCAGCCTGGTCCCACCCCGTCCCCGGCGTCTGGAGGTGGAATGGGACGCCGAGGTCCCCACCCGGGTGCGCCTCTCCACCCGATGGGAGCCGGTGCTGGCATGGGCGGGTCCGTGGCGGAGACAGGGCAAGTGGTGGGCCGAGGAGGAACCGAGCGCCCTGTACCAGATCGTCACCTCGGCCGGCGCGATGCTATGCAGGGCGACCGGCGGCCGGACTTTCGTGGTGGGCGTCTATGACTGAGCACCGCTACGCCGAGCTGCATGCCCATTCCAACTTCTCGTTCCTGGACGGCGCCTCACACCCCGAGGCCTTGGTGGAGCGAGCCGCCGAGCTCGGCTACGAGGCGCTGGCCGTCACCGATCACGACGGTTTCTACGGATTGGTGCGGTTCTGGCAGGCGGCCCGGCAGGCCGGCTTGCCGGCCGTGTACGGGGTGGAGCTCTCGCTATGCCCCCCAAACCACGAGCCCGGCGACGATGAGGGCCCGATCTCGCCCTTCGACAGAGCCGGCCGCCATGATGCCCTCCGCTGGGAGGCCGGGAAACAGGAGCGGAGGAGGGCCGGGCGAAAGTACCGCACCCGGACGGGCACCTGGTTCGAGCCCGAGCACCTGGTGGTGCTGGCCTCGTCCCCCGAGGGGTACGCCCGGCTTGCCCACCTGGTCTCCAGAGCGCAGTTGCGGGGCGCCAAGGGCCGCCCTCTGTACCGGTGGCAGGACCTGGCCGAGGCGGCCGGTCGAGGAGACCTGGTGGCGCTGAGCGGATGCCGGCAGGGGGCGGTCCCCCGCGCGGCACGGCAAGGGGATCGGGAAGCGGCTCTGAGGGAAGCCTCCCGCCTGCGGGAAGCCTTCGGGCGGCGTTTCCACATCGAGATCTGGGATCACCGGATGCCGCAGGACGACCGGCGCAACGACCTGCTGTGGGAGGTGGCCGCCAGGTTGAACCTGCCGGTGGTGGCCACCAACAACGTCCACTACGCCGACCGCCGGGACGCCGACCTGTCCGACGTCCTTGCCGCGATCGGAGGGCGGCGGCCGCTCACCGAGCACAACGGCTTCCGACCTGACACCGATGAGCGCCACCTGAAGACTCCGGCGGAGATGGCCGCCCGCTTCCGGACCTATCCGGGAGCGGTGGAACGGGCCGCCCGCCTGGGGCGGGAACTTGCCTTCGACCTGCAGCTGGTGGTCCCCCGGCTACCCGACTTCCCGCTTCCGGACGGCTTCGCCACCGAGATGGACTACCTGCGCCATCTCACTTTTCGAGGGGCTCGCCAGGCCTACCCCGTCTCCGGACGGACCGGGGGGATCGACCGCAAAGCGATCGACCGGCTGGAGCACGAGTTGGACGTCATCGAGCGGTTGGGCTTCCCGGGCTACTTCCTGGTGGTGTGGGACATCGTCAACTTCGCCCGGTCCCAGGACATCATGTGTCAGATCCGTGGTTCCGGGGCCGATTCGGCGGTGTGTCGATGCTTGGGCCTCACCCGGGTCGACCCCCTCCGGCTGGGGCTGCCGTTCGAACGGTTCCTGTCCGATGAACGGGGCCGGCCTCCCGACATCGACCTGGATCTCGAATCGGAACGCCGGGAGGAGGTGATCCAGTACTGCTACCGCCGGTACGGGCGGGAGCGGGCGGCCATGGTCGCCAACGTGATCACCTACCGGGCCCGGTCGGTGCTGCGGGACGTGGCCAAGACCTTCGGTTTCACCCCGGCCCAGACCGACGGCCTGACCAGGTACGTGGACACCCACTCACCGGCCGAGCTGCCCCTAGAAGAGCCCCTGCCGGCCGGGCTGACCGCCGACCTGGTCTACGACATCTGCCGGCGCCTCGACGGGTTCCCCAGGCATATGGGTATCCATTCGGGGGGCATGGTGATCGCCGACCGGCCCCTCTGGAAGGCGGTCCCGATCGAGTGGGGGCGCATGGAGGACCGAACCGTCCTGCAGTGGGACAAGGACGACTGCGCCGCCATGGGGATCGTCAAGTTCGACCTGCTGGGACTGGGCATGCTGAGCGCCCTGCATATGGCGGTGGACACCGTGGAGGAAGCCCATGGGCGGCGGATCGACCTGGCCGACCTTCCCCAGGAGCCGGCCATCTACCAGATGCTCACCAATGCCGACACCGTGGGGCTCTTCCAGGTGGAGTCACGGGCGCAGATGGCGACCCTGCCCAGGCTGAAACCCGCCACCTTCTACGACCTTGCTGTAGAGGTGGCATTGATCCGTCCCGGCCCCATCCAGGGCGCTTCCGTCCATCCCTACCTGCGGCGGCGGAACGGGGAGGAGCCGGTGCGGTATCCCCATCCGCTGGCCGAGCCGATCCTGGAGCGCACCCTGGGAGTGCCGGTGTTCCAGGAGCAGCTGATGGAACTGGCCCGGGTGTGCGCCGGTTTCGACGGAGGGCAGTCGGATCGACTCCGGGCCGCCATGACCCACAAGCGGTCGGACGAGGAGATGGAGAAGCTGCGAGAGGAGGTCTTCGAGGGGATGCGGACCAAGGGCGTGACCGGCGCCGCCGCCGAGGAGATCTGGGAGAAGCTGCAGGGGTTCGCCTCGTTCGGCTTCCCGGAAAGTCACTCGGTGTCGTTCGCCTACATCGTCTACATGTCGGCCTGGTTGCGCTACCACTATCCCGCCGAGTTCCTGGTCGGGTTGCTCAACGCCCAGCCGATGGGTTTCTACTCCCCCAACAGCCTGGTGCAGGACGCTATCCGTCACGGGGTGGTCGTCCTCGGCCCGGATGTGAACCTCTCGCTGGAGGAGAGCACCATCGAGCCATATGCGTGTGACGAGGACGATGTGGCGGAGCACTACGGCATGGCCTGGCGCCGGGGAAGAGGCCCGGTGGACGACCCGATCCGGGCATCGGTGGCGGCCCGGCTGGGCCTGTCCAGCGTGCGCAATCTGGGGGAGGTCGAAGCTCGGCGGATCCTGGCGGCCCGCCAGGTCGGCGGAGGGTTCACCGACCTGCCCGACTTCGCCCACCGGACCGGTTTGCCGGCGGATGCCATGGAGGGACTGGCCGTCGCCGGGGCCTTCGGATCGTTCGGGGTTGCCCCCCGTCAGGGTCTGTGGATGGCTGGCGCCCTGGCCGGTACCGGACCCGGACGGTTGCCGCTGGTACCAGATCCGGACCCGCCCCCGCTGGCGCCGATGAGCGACCGGGAGGCTCACCAGGCCTCGCTGTGGGCGACCGGGGTGTCGGTCCGCCATCCCATGCACTTCGCCCGCCCGGCCCTGGGCCGAGCCGGATGCGTTCCGATAGCCGAAGTGCTGGCCATACGGCGGAACCGGACCCGGATCAAGGTGGGAGGGGTGGTCACCCACCGCCAGCGTCCGTCCACCTCCAGAGGCGTCATCTTCTTCAATCTGGAGGACGAGACCGGCTTGATGAACGTGGTGGTGCTACCCGAAATCTGGAGCCGGCGCCACAAGACCGCCCGCCGCCATCCCGGCCTGATCATCGAAGGGCGCCTCGAATACCGGGACGGGGTGACCAACCTGGTGGCCCGTGACTTCGTCCCCATAGCAACCGACCCTCTCCGCAGCCGCAACTTCCGGTAAGGCGCCCCACGGGAAGACGGAGCCAATAGGACCCCTATGAAGAACTATCCTCGTCCGTTCAGCGATTACCGTAGAGCCCGCAATACACCACGTGTGTAGGGAATCACACATACACGCCGGATTCGCCGGAGGGCGAGCATGCGAGATGAGGTCCGAGTAGCGATCGTCGGCGGCGGCGCCATGGGCGTCGGCCTGCTCTACTTCCTCGCCCACGAAGGCTGGACCGACACGATCCTGATCGAGAAGGACGAGCTCACCTCCGGGTCCACCTGGCACGCGGCCGGACTGATCCCCCACTTCATCGGCGACCTCAACGTGGCCAAGGTCCACCGGGACACCGCCGATCTATACAAGGTGATCGAGCAGGAGACCGGCATGCACTCGGGCTGGCACGGGTGTGGAGCGGTACGCCTGGCCCGGTACGACAACGAGGTCGACTGGTTCTACTACGTGAAGGGCATCCTGGACTACATCGGCGTGGAATGCCACCTCCTCGGGCCGTCGGAGATCACGGAGGTGGCGCCCCTTCTCGATGTCGAGCCGGACATCAAGCTGGGCATATGGACCCCAGGGGACGGCTGGACCGATCCCTCCGCCGCCACCAACACCATGGCGATCGGCGCCCGCCGGCTGGGCGCCGAGATCAGCCGCAAGAACCGCGTGACCGACATGAACCTGCTACCCGACGGGAGGTGGGAGGTCATCACCGAGAAGGGCCGGATCGTGGCCGAGCACGTGGTCAACGCGGCCGGCTCCTACACCCCGCAACTCGGCGCGATGGTGGGTCTCGACGTGCCCATCGAGTCGGTGATCCACCAGTACCTGGTCACCGAGCGGATCGAAGAGGTGGCCGCCCTGGAAACCGAGCACCCGGTGGTGCGCGACCCGCGGGCTTCCTGCTACTACCGCCAGGAACACGACGGCCTCATCATCGGGCCCTACGAGCGGGCCGACGCGAAGGAGTACGGGGTCGGGGGGATCGACTGGGACCTGACCTTCCATCTCACCCCGGTGGAGCTGGACCGGTTGCTTCCGTGGCTGGATTTCGCCGCCCAGCGACTCCCCTGCTTCGCAGGCGCGGGGATCAAGCAGGTGGTGTCGGGACCGATCACGCACACTCCCGATGCCGGCTACCTGATGGGACCGGCGCCGGGGCTGCCCAACTACTGGTACTGCGCCGGCGCCTCGATCGGCATCACCCAAGGTCCCGGGGCCGGCAAGTACCTGGCCCAGTGGATGGTCCACGGCCAGACCGAGATCAACGTGGCCAACATGGATCCCCGCCGGTTCGGTCCGTACGCCCCCGGCCGCTACACCCACGAGCGGTCGATCGACGAGTTCCACGAGATGTACCAGGTGCGGATGCCCAACGAGTACCGGGACGCCGGACGCCCGATGAAGAAGACGCCCCTCTACGACATCCTGGATGCCAAGGGCGCCCGGTGGCAGGAGGTGTGGGGCTGGGAACGGGCCATGTACTTCTCCCCCGACCCGGAGGCCTACTCCTTCCGCCGCTCCTCCGCCCATGACGAGGTGGGCGCCGAGGTGAGGGCCATCCGGGAAGGGGTCGGGATCGCCGACCTCACCGCCTTCGCCAAGTTCGAGGTGACCGGACCCGACGCCGCCGCCCTGCTGGACCGCCTGTCCGCCAACCGGTTGCCGGCCCGGGACGGCGGGATCAGGCTGGTCCACATGCTCACCACCCTGGGAGGCATCGAGTCGGAGATGACGATCACCCGGCTGGGACCGGAGCGCTTCTACCTCAACTCGGCGATCACGGCCCAATGGCACGACTTCGACTGGCTGACCTCCCACATCCGGGACGGTGAGAGGGTGGCAGTGACGGATGTCACCGACCGGACCGGCATCCTGGCCGTCACCGGACCCCGTTCCCGGGAGGTCCTGGCCGGCCTGACCGGCGCCGATCTCTCCAATCCGAGCTTCCGCTGGCTCACGGGGCAGGAGATCGAGGTGGCCGGCGCCCCCTGCATCGCCCTGCGGGTCTCCTACGTGGGGGAGCTGGGCTGGGAGCTGCATATGCCCCTGGAACACATGGTGGAGGCGTACGAGGTCATCCATAAGGCAGGCGCCCCGCACGGGATCGTCGACTTCGGCAGCCGGGCGATGAACGTGATGCGGATCGAGAAGGCCTACAAGGCGCACGGCTCGGAGCTCACCACCGAGATCACCCCGGTCGAGGCCCGGCTCGGTCGCTTCGTCGACTACAGCAAGGATTTCCAGGGCAAGGACGCCACCGTTGCCCGGCGTGAACAGGCCGAGCCGCTCAGCATGGTCCTCGTATACGCCGAGCTGGACGACGGCGACGCCGACTGCCTGGGCAACGAGCCGACCTACGACGGCGACCGCATCATGGGGATCACCACCAGCGGGGCCTGGGCCCATTCGGTCGGCCGCAGCATCCTGTTCGCCTACGTGGCGCCCGGGTGCGAAGCCCCAGGATCGACCTTCGAGGTGGGGGTCATGAACCGCCGCCGGACCGCCACGGTGCTGGCCGAAGCGGTCTGGGATCCCCGCAGCGAGCGGTTGCGAGCCTGAATTGGCCCGCCGCAGACGCGCAGGAGGACGTGCCGCCCGGGTGGCGGCGCGCCGGGCCGGTCCCACCGAGGATGAGCGGGCGGTACGCCCCGGCCAGAGCGGAGGCGCCTACCGGCCCCTGACCGAGTCCGACATGGAGCGGGTTTACGACGCCGCTCTTGAGCTGATCGAAGACGTGGGTATGGGCGATCCGATACCCGAGTTCGTGGAAGCCGTCACCGGCGCCGGTGGTCATCTGGACGGCAACAACCGGCTGCACTACCCACGCTCGGTGGTGAAGCGGATCGTCGAGGAGGTGGCCGCCAAAAAATGGGTGTGGCACGGGATCGACGAGGACAAGAGCATCGAGTTGTCGGGTAACAAGGTCCACTACGGGACGGCCGGCGCCGCCGTGCTGATGCTCGACTACCACGAGCGGACCTTCCGTCCCAGCACCACCGTCGACCTCTACGACGCCTCCCGCCTCAACAACACCCTCGAGCACATCCACTTCTTCCTGCGCACCATGGTGACCCGCGACCTGGAGACCTCCCGGGAGGTCGATATCAACACCGCCTACGCCACGATGATGGGAACCGACAAGCCGCAGGGCACTTCCTTCTTCCGCCCTGAGCACGTCTACGAGGTGGTGGAGATGTACGACCACGTGCTGGGCGGGGAGGGCGAGTTCCGGAAACGTCCCTTCGTATGCGTCAACAACACCTTCGTGGTGCCGCCGCTGCGCTTCGCCTACGAGTCGACCGAGGCCATGGTCGCCCAGATCGCGACGGGAATGCCCATCAACCTGCTCTCGGCCGGGCAGGCGGGCGCCACGTCACCGGCAGCCCTCGGCGGATCGCTGGTCCAGGCGCTGGCCGAGTGCCTGGCCGGGCTGACCAGCGTGAACCTGATCTCCCCCGGGCATCCCTGCGTGATGGGGCTCTGGCCCTTCGTCTCAGACCTGCGCACGGGCGCCATGAGCGGCGGGTCGGGCGAGGAGGCGGTGCTGAACGCCGCGGCGGCGCAGATGGCCAACTGGCTGGGCCTGCCGTCAGGCGTGGCGGCCGGCATGGCCGACTCCAAGCTTCCGGACAACCAGGCCGGGTACGAGAAGGGCATCACCACCGTCCTGGCCGGGCAAGCCGGGGCCAACCTGGTCTACGAGTCGGCCGGGATGCTGGGTTCCCTGCTCGCCTTCTCCCTCGAGGCCCTGGTGATCGACAACGACATGCTCGGATCCGCCAACCGCACCATCCGTGGAGTCGACATCGACGACTCCACCCTGTCCATGGACGTGATCCGCGAGACGATTTCGGGGCCGGGCCACTTCCTGGGTAGCGATCAGACCCTTCACCTGATGCAGCGTGAGTACGTGTACCCGGTGATCGGCGATCGCAACAGCCCCGACGACTGGCGCGAACTCGGCGCCAAGAACGCGGCAGAACGGGCCCACGAGCACGTCAGGGAGGTCATGCGTACCCACTTCCCCACCCACGTCACCCGCGCCCAGGACGAGCAGATCCGCTCTCGCCTGCCGATCGCACTCCCCGTCGAAGAGGTCACCGGCCAAGGAACCCGCTGGCTATAGCTCCCGGTCTTACACTCTCCGGGTAAATCTAAACAGGTCGTGGCCTGTGTGTTTTGTTCCTTATAGTTCCATCCACTCGGAAACGGCAACGGGCGCCACGGGCGGGTGGCGGGAATGGACAGGGATGAGATCCGACAACACAGTCGCACCGCTACCGCCGACGAGGCGGCCCGGCCGGCCGGATCATCAAGCCCTGACCGAGGGCCCTATCCGTACTCCGCAGTACCGGCTCGACCGGTAGTTCCCTCCGGTCACGCGCCATGAGTTCAGACGGCACAGTCCCTTCGCGGCCTTCGGGCCCGAGCCGCAGGTTCTACCTGGTGATGGGCCTGGTGGTTTCGCTGGGACCGATCTCGGTGGACATGTACCTGCCGGCCCTGCCGGAGATGGCCGCCTCTCTCGACGCGTCCGATGGAGCGACGCAGATGACCGTCACGGCGTTCCTCCTGGGGTTGATGTTCGGACCGCTCCTGGCCGGGCCGGTCTCGGACGCGATAGGACGGCGCCGGCCGGTGATGGTTGCTCTGACCGTCTACACGCTGGCCAGCCTGGCGCTCGCCTCCGTGGACACGATCGAAGCCATGATCGTCCTGCGGCCCATCCAGGCCCTCGGCAGCGGGTCGTCCTTCGCCGTGGCCCGCAGTATGTTCCGCGATGTCCTCTCGGGCGACGCCTTGGCGAAGGCCATGTCCGTGCTGATGATGATCGTCCTCGGGGCGCCGATCGTGGCCCCCTTCATGGGTACCCTGCTGCTCCTCGTTGTGGGGTGGCGAGCCATCTTCCTGGTGCTGGCGCTGGTAGGCGCCCTGGCGTTACTCACCGTCTGGCGCCGGCTTCCCGAGACCCTTCCCCCGGATCGCCGCCGCACCTTGGACCTGGCGACCAGCCTTCGGGGATACAGATCCATCACACGGTCGCGAACGGCGGTCGCCTACGCGATAGCGGGCGGCTCCTCGGCGGGTGTTCTCTTTGCGTACCTCGCCGCCTCTCCCTTCATCTTCATCGACTACTACGGACTCGAAGAGCAATGGTTCAGCGCGCTGTTCGCCATAGCGGTGATAGGAGCGTGGCTGTCGCAGGTCGTCAACATCAGGTACGTGGAGAGGATCGGATACCGGCGGATCGTTCTGATCGGAACGGTGAGCATGACGGTGCTGTCGGCGGCCCTGTGGTGGGTCACGCGAACCGATCTGTGGGGGCTGGCCGGAGTGGTCGCCGCGTCGGCACTCGCGGTCTCTCTGACCCACCTGGTCGGGCCGGGCACCCTCACCGGGGTGCTGGATGGGTTTCCTCATTTGGCCGGCAGCGCTTCGGGATTCGCCACCTTCGTCCGCTTCGCCATAGGGGGAGCAGGCAGCGCCGCGGTGGCCCTCTTCAACGACGGCACCCCGGAGATCTTCGGCGTGGTCGCCGTCGTGTTCGCGGTCATCACCCTGGCCGCTATAGCCGTCGCGCACCCTTTGAGGAGTGCCCACCCCCGTATAACCGGGTGACTCCTAGCTACTTCAATTAATAGATAATTGACGTCATATCTTATTGGAAATAGATGCTTAAGGCTGCCACAGAGCAGCCATCACGGGCGAGACGTCCCGTCCAGCGATAACAAGGGGGCTACGATTTGACCACAGTGACCGAATCTTTGGTGGACGCGAAGGACGACGCGGTGAGGGGTCGAAGTCCAAACGCAGATAGCGAACGCCGTGGCGGACCTCCGCAGAGACATGCTGCGAATGACCCAGTGGATTGCCGGCATAGGGCTGGCAACTCTGGGAGCCGTGGTCGCCATGGGCATCACCATCCTGGCGCGCCTGCCATAAGGCCCGTCCGGAGGCAACCATCGGTCAAGCGCGGCCCGGTGGGTGCCTGTTCGACCTCCTAGGCCTGACCCAGAGTCGCGATCTACCAAGGCTGCGTACACAGGCCAGATTTACCCTCGATCGCGATGAGCGCGATTTCCTTTCCTGCCGACTCGGGGCGATCCGGTGACGCCTAGGGCTTGCCTTCGGAGACTGCTTCTGGCATCGGGCCTCGCATTGCTCCTGCCGGGGTGCGGACTCCGGGAACCGCCGGCAACACAGCAATCCACACTGGCGCCGTCCACGCGGGCGACCGTTGTCGACCTGATCGAGGTTCCGTGCGAGGACACGATCACCGAGTTCTCTCCTCCGGGACCGGACCTGAACACCGTCGATCCTGACTTCGACATCATCGGCGGAGTAGCCGCCTTACGAACCAGCAAGACCTCAGGGCAAAGAGCTCAGGGCACCGCGCACGGCTTCTATGACGACCCCACGCTCCGTCTGGCGTCCAAGACACCGCTGCTCGTCCGGCGTGGCGCTACGTTCGAGCTCCGGGTTCCGGATCGTTTCAATGATCGCGTCGCTCTCGATTACGGCCGATCCGGTCCCTCGCTTCGAGCGGCATTCGGGCCTTGCGAGTCCGAGACCGAGTGGCTGCTCTTCACCGGATACGTGTGGGTGGCAGACCCGGAATGCATCACCCTCGAGGTCGTACTGCCGGACGCCACGGTCGAGGCCCGCGAACTGGGTCTCGGCGCGCCCTGCCGCGGGGAGTCGTAGCTACCGAGAGCAACGTGCCCCGCGTGGCCAAGGAGAACGGTGGCGCGTTAACCCCTGGATCACTGACTTGGCGCTTCCTCAGCCACCGCCGCCCGTGGGAACCGGTTCTAGTTGGTCATCGACCGCCCGTCGCCTGGCGAAGCACCTCAAGGGCGCGGTCGGAGTGGAGGCGCATGTTCAACTCGGAGCGCACGGTCCGCAGCACTGTGCCGTCGCGGTCGATCACGAACGTGCGCCGCTTGTCCGGGAGGAAGCGGCCCCGCGACACGCCGAAGCTGCGGGCGATGGCGCGGCTCGGGTCGGCGAGCAGCGCAAAGCCCAGGGAATTGGCGTCATCGAACTCGAGTTGCCGATCAACCTGATCGGCGCTGATTCCCACGATGCTGGCTCCGAGTTGGGCGAACTCTTCCGACAGGTCGCGGAAATAACAGCTCTGACGCGTTCAGCCCCGAGTCATCGCCTTCGCGTAGAAATACACCACCACGGGACCCGAATCGAGCAGGTCGCGCAACACCAGCGTGTTGCCATGCTGGTCCAGCGCCTCGAAATCAGGCGCCTTGTCTCCCGCCTTCACGTTTTGTCCTCTTCCTTCCGCTAACTGGGGAACATTATGGCGTTCCGGCCGTGCGCTCGGCCAAGCCGACTTCATAGTCCGGACCGGGCCGTATCATCCGCGACGGCAGGCGGTGAAACGGCCTACCCTCCTGGTTCCAGGTACGGCGAAACGGAAGGAGTGCCCCGTGGCTGGTGTGATCGTCACGTGCGCGGTGACGGGCTCCTCCCACACCCCCACCATGAACAGCGACATCCCGGTGACGGTGGAGGACCACATCCGCCAGTCGGTCGATGCCGCGCGGGAGGGCGCCGCCGTCATCCACCTCCACGCCAGGGATCCCCTCGACGGGCGGCCCATCTCCGATCCCGGGGTCTTCAGGGAGTACTGCTCCGGCATAAAGGCGGAGTCCGACGCCGTGATCTCGATCACCACCGGAGGCGCTACCGGCCAGACCATCGAGGAACGCCTCCGGGTCATAGAGGTGTTGAAGCCCGAGCTCGCCACCTGCAACCTGGGCACCATGAACTACGGGCTGTTCCAGATGATCCCCCGCTACGAGGGTCGCTGGAAGTACGACTGGGAGGAGCCCTTTCTCGAGAGCACCAAGTGGGAACCGTTCGTGAACACGTTCGGCGACATCGAGTACATGCTCACGGTGCTCGCCGAGAAGACCGGTTGCCGTTTCGAGTTCGAGGCCTACGACATCGGCCACCTCTACACGCTGGCCTACTTCGCCGACCGGGGGCTGGTGAGACCCCCGATCTTCATGCAGTTCGTCATGGGCACCTTCGGCGGGATCGGCCCCGACATCGAGAACGTGGTGGCGATGAAGACGGTGGCCAACCGGCTGTTCGGGCACGATCTCGAGTGGTCGATCCTGGGTGGGGGCCGGTTCCAGTTCGACATCGTCACCGCCGGCGCCACGCTGGGCGGGAACGTGAGGGTGGGCCTCGAGGACGGCATCTACCTCCGCAAGGGCAAGCTGGCCGAGTCCAACGCCGAGCAGGTCGCCAAGATCGTGCGGATCCTGCGCGAGCTGTCCCGCGAACCCGCCGACCCGACCGAGACCCGCCGGCGCCTGGCCCTCAAGGGACTCGGTCAGGTGGCCTTCTAGCCCCAGGGCTCATGACATCCACGGACGGGGCTCTCCAGCCGAAGACCTTCGGTGTTGTCGGAACCGGCGTGATCGGTTCCGGCTGGGCCGTCAGGGCCCTGAGCCGGGGCATCGACGTGGTGGCCTGGGACCCGGCGCCGGGCGCCCAGGACCGGCTGCAGCAGGCGATCGGCCGGGCCTGGCCCTCCGTCCGGAGGCTCGGCCTGTACCCGGGCGCCGAGCCTGACCGGATCCGGTTCGCAGCCACCCCGGAGGAGGTGTGCCACGCCGCCGACTTCATCCAGGAGTCTGCGCCGGAGGACGAGGATCTAAAACGCACCCTCCTCGCCCGCCTCGACGCCGCCGCCACGCCCGAGACGATCATCGCCTCCAGCTCCTCCGGCCTGCTCCCCACCCGGATCGCCTCCGACTGCGCCCACCCCGACCGGGTGCTGATCGGCCATCCCTTCAACCCCGTCTACCTGCTCCCGCTCTGCGAGGTGGTGGGCGGCGCCGAGACCTCCGCCGGCGCCGTGGGGCGGGCCGCCGCGGTCTACGACTTCCTGGACATGTACCCCCTGGTAGTGCGCCGCGAGGTCCCCGGCTACCTGTCGGACCGCCTCCAGGAGGCCCTCTGGAGGGAGACACTCCACCTCGTCAACGACGGCATCGCCACCACCGCGGAACTGGACGACGCCATCATCTACGGGCCCGGCCTGCGCTGGGCCGGCATGGGCACCAACCTCACCTTCCACCTCGCCGGCGGGAGAGATGGCATGCGGCACATGCTGGAACAGTTCGGTCCCGCCCTCGCGCTCCCCTGGAGCAAGCTGGAGGCGCCGGAGCTCACCACGTCCCTCGTCGACGCCATGGTGGAGGGAACCCGGCGGCAGGCCGGCGGACGGAGCGTCGCCGAACTGGAACGGCTCCGGGACGACTACCTGATCGCGACCATGAGAGCGCTGCGTTCGGTGGGTCTGGGCGCCGGCGAGATCCTGGCCAGGCGGGAGGCTCGTCGCTATGGCGAGACCTCGCTGATCTGGTCGGAAGGCGCCGCGGTCCCGGCGCCGCTGGAGCTGTACCGTTGCGACGTGGAACCCGACTGGGTGGACTACAACCGGCACATGACCGAGGCCGCCTACCTCACAGCCTTCGGCTGGGCGACCGACGCGCTGTTCCGGTACATCGGCGACGATGAGGACTACCGTGCCGCGGGCCACTCCTTCTACACCGTGGAGACCCACGTCAACTACCTGCGGGAGGTGGCGGGCGACGACTCCCTACGCTTCACCACCCTGGTCGTGGGCCTCGACGGCAAGCGGCTGCATATCTATCACGAGATGTTCGACGATGCCACCGGGGACCTGGTGGCCACGACGGAGCAGATGCTCTTGCATATGGACACGGCGGCAGGCCGTCCCGCCCCGATCGGCGGGCGACCCGCCCGGGCGCTGCGAGCCATCCGCCGCGAACACGCTGCCATGGACAGGCCCGGCTTTCTGGGCCGGGTGATGAAGACCAGGGAAACGAGCTGATGGACTTCGAACTCACCGGCGAGCAACGCCTCATAATCGATGTCGCCCGCGACTTCACGGAGAAGGAATTGTTCCCCTACGAGGAGGAGGTGGAGCGTTCCGGTCGGGTGCGCCCCGAGTTGGTCGACCGGATCAGGTCGCGTGCCATCGCCGCCGGCATCTACGCCGCCAACATGCCCGAGGAGTTCGGTGGGGCCGGGCTGGACCCGCTCACGCTGGCACTGGTCGAGCGGGAGCTGGGGGCCGCCTCCTACGCCCTCCAGTACATCGTGGCCCGACCCTCCAACATCCTGCAGGCCTGCCGGGACGAACAGATCGACCGGTACCTCCTGCCCACGGTTCGGGGAGAGCGGGTGGAATGCCTGGCGATGAGCGAGCCCGACGCCGGCTCCGATCTGAGAGGCATGCGCTGCTCGGCGGTCCGGGACGGCGACGGCTACCTCATCAACGGCACCAAGCACTTCATCAGCCACGCCGACCTCGCCGACTACGTCATCCTGTTCGCCGCCACCGGCGAGGAGCCCGGCCCCCGAGGCCCCAGGAAGATGATCACCGCCTTCCTGGTCGACATGGGCACTCCCGGATTCGAGGTGCGGCCCGGTTACCGGGCGGTCTCCAACCGGGGCTACCACAACTTCGTCCTCCAGTTCGACGACTGCCGCGTGCCCTCGTCCGCCATCCTCGGCGAGGAGCACCAAGGATTCCGGGTAGCCAACGAGTGGCTGGGATCGACCCGTCTCCAGGTTGCGGCGGTGTGCCTGGGAAGGGCGCGGCGCGCTATCGACCTGGCCACCCGGTGGGCCGCCGAGCGCACCCAGTTCGGCCGCCAGATCGGCAAGTTCCAGGGGGTGTCCTTCAAGCTGGCCGACATGCAAACCCGCTACGAGGCGGCGGAGCTGCTCACCCTCAGGGCAGCGTGGAAGGACGGGCAGGGCTCCATGACGGATACCGATGCCGCCATGGCCAAGGTCTACGCCAGCGAGATGTGCCAGTTCGTCACGGATGAGGCCATCCAGATCTTCGGGGGCATGGGCCTGATGGACGAGCTACCGCTGGAACGGCTGTGGCGGGACACCCGGGTGGACCGCATCTGGGACGGCACCTCCGAGATCCAGCGCCACATCATCTCCCGGGCCATGCTCCGACCCCTCGGCGGGTAGCCCGGCATGCCGGTTCGGGACTTGGACCGCCTCCTGCGTCCCCGGACGGTGGTGGTGGTCGGGGGCGACCCGGCCGAGCGAGCCATCCGCCAGTCGGACCGGCTCGGCTTCGAGGGAGAGATCTGGCCGGTCAACCCCAGCCGGTCCACCATGGCCGGGCGCCACGTCTACCCGTCGCTCGACGACCTGCCGGGAGCACCTGACTCCGCCTTCGTGGCAGTGAACCGCCGGCTCACGGTCGAGGTTGTCAGGCAACTGGCGGGAATGGGTTGTGGCGGGGCCGTGCTCTACGCCTCGGGATTCGCCGAGGCCGGTGAGGAGGGCGCCGAGATACAGGAACGGCTGGTGGACGGGCACGGGATGCCTCTGATCGGACCCAACTGCTACGGGATCATCAACGCGGTGATGGGCGCCGCCCTCTGGCCCGACGTTCAGGGCTGCCGGCGGATCCGGAGCGGGCCGGCCCTGATCAGCCAGTCAGGGAACATCTCCCTCAACCTCACCATGAACCGGCGCGGGATCGAGTTCAGCTACGTGATCTCGCTGGGCAACCAGTCCTCGGTCACAACCGAGGACTGCCTGGAGCACTTCGCAGCCCGTTCCGAGGTGACTGCGGTCGGCATCCACGCCGAGTCGATCCTCGATCCGATCGCCTTCGGTCGAGCGGCGCTCGCCTGCCGGGACACCGGCACGCCCGTGGTGGTGCTCAAGACCGGGAGGTCGGAGGAAGCCGAGCGCATCACCTCATCCCACACCGCCGCGCTGGCCGCCCCCGCTGTTGCCTACGACGCCCTGTTCGAGCGCTACGGGGTGGTGACGGCGGAGTCGATACCCGACTTCATGGCCACGCTGGGATTGCTGGACACGGTCGGCCCGATCCCGGGCAACCGGCTGGTCTCCCTCTCGTGCTCGGGAGGCGAGGCGGCGCTGGTGGCCGACCGGTCGGTTCGCTATGCGGTGGCCTTCCCGGCCTTCGGCCCCGAGCACCGGGACCGGATCGCGGCCACCCTGCCGCAGCTGGTAGCCATCACCAACCCGCTCGACTACCACACCTTCATCTGGGGTGATGAGCCGGCCCTGGAACGATGCTTCACCGAGGTGGTGTCGGGGCCGTTCGACGCCGCCATGCTGGTCATCGACTGGCCGTCGGAGGGGAACGACGACACGGACTGGTGGCCCGCGCTCCGGGCGTTCGCCATCGCCACCAACCGAGCGGGCCGAGCCGGCGTGATCGTGTCGGGGCTCCCGGAGAGCCTTCCCGGCCCCGTCCGGGATTTCGCAACGGAGCGGGGTCTCGGCATGGCCTGGTCGATCGATGAGGCCCTGGCCGGATTGGCGGCAGCAGCTTCAAGGGGCCGATGGCTCGAGGATCCGCCACCGTCGCTCCACCTTCCCGCCGGGACCTGGACCGGTCCTGTCCTGGCCCTGGACGAACCGGCCGCCAAGTCGATCCTCTCGAGCGCGGGAATACCGGTACCCGAGGGCGTCGTCGTGGACGGTTGCACAGACGGCGTCCCGGCACGGTTGCCACGTCACCTGTCCTTCCCGCTGGTGGCGAAGGCCGTCGGGCCGGTCCACAAGTCGCGGACCGGTGGGGTGATCGCCGGGATTGCCGACCTGGAGGAACTCGAAGCAGCGATCGAGCGTCTGGGACGTGGTAGCCGCCAGGTGCTGGTCGAGGAGCAGGTGACGGGAGCCGTTGCCGAGCTGCTCGTGTCGGTGAGCCGGATACCACCGATCGGTCTGGTGGTGACACTCGGAGCGGGAGGGACCCTGGTGGAGTGGCTGGAGGACACCACCGGCCTGCTGGCGCCCGTAACACGGCCCGGGCTGCGACGAGCGCTCCGCCGGCTCCGCATCGGGCGCATGCTGGAGCACCGGGTACCCGGTCTGGTCTCCGATCCCGAACCGATCCGCGACATCATCGACCGGCTGACCGCCCTGGTGGCCGGCCGCCCCGGCATCGTCGAGGTGGAGATAAACCCCCTCATCCTCACCGAGGATGCACTATGGGCGGTCGACGCCCTGATCTCCACCAACCCGGAAGACGGGTCCAACTCCTAGCGTCCTCTCCCGACGGAAGAACGCGAAAAACGCGGCAGGCGGGCTCCGCCCGCCGGGCCCTCCCCCACCGCCACCACCTTGGTGTCGAGCGCGTTCGCCCTACCCTTGGCGGGGTTGCCCGACGATATGTTCCCTCCGGCGGCCCGGTCGACTTCGGACCTCAGGTGCTTACGGTATCCAACACCATATAGCGGGGGTGTGACACCAACAGGCCACTCCTGACGGCAACAGAAGCCGGAAGGATCGGATGGTCCTGGCTCAGCCTTCGTCTTCCTGGGCGGCGAAGATCGAGTCGTACCCGCCGGACCAGTCCGGGGGGATCAGGCAGGGCCGGGGATCGTGGTGGGCCCACCGGGCGGGCTGCCCGCGAATCACCTTGCCGGTGTTGCGGGTCGGTTGCGGGTGGGCCGTGTACGGGAAGGCATCGGCGGAGGCATAGGCGTTGAGCAGCAGGGGCCGACCGCTCGGCCTGGAGGTAGGTGGCGAGCCGTGGACCGTCCGGCAGTTGTGGGCGGTGATCGATCCGGCCGGTCCGGTGAGGTACTCGACCCGTCTGACATCGACGGTCGCGGAGTCTTCAGCTGACAGGCATCCGATCCAGTTTCCCTCCTCGTCGTACTGATCGAACAGGGGGCCGTCGTGGCTGCCCGGTATCACCATCAGGGGGCCGTCATCCATACCGGTGTCGGCGAGGTACGTGCCGATCGTCAGCGGGCTGTAGTTGGTGTGCGGGTAGAACTGGATGTCCTGATGCCACTTGACATCGTCCGAGCCGGCGTCCCACTTGAAGTTGAGCTTGGAGTGATGGAACACCACGTCCGGCCCCACCAGGTCGGCGGCGACATCGGCGATCAGGCCGGAGGCGAACTCCCAGTACGTGTCGTGCAGGCGGTCGGGCATCTTGAGACGCCGTATCTTGGGCGAGTCCGGGCCGTGATCATCAGCCACGTCGTAGTCCTCGCCCGACCGGGTGACCGATCGGCTCCGCTCCACGAAGACCGCCGTGACCTCGTTGAGCCGGTCGATCAGTTCCTGGGGGATGAGTGACTCCACGCTCACGTACCCGCCCTCGAAGTACGACTCCCTCTGCTTCTGGGTCAGCACTCTCGGCGGTTCGGCAAGAACCTGTTCCGGTGTCATACAGGCACTCCTCGCGGGGATTCTCGGGCTACCAGGGCTGGATCGCCGGAACGCGGCTACGGCCGGCACCCGGCGTCTTCGTACCAGATCGAGTATAGGTCTCGGCGGGGTTTCGCCGGTGTGGAGACGCCGGCCCACGCCGCGCAAGTGCGGGGCCAATACACTTCGATCATGATGAACGACGTCATCCGAGCGGTCCGCCGGGGATCGACGCTCGAGGTCACCCTCGACCGGCCCAAGGCCAACGCCATCGACGCGGCCACCAGCCGGGCCCTGGGGGCGGTCTTCTCCGGCTTCCGGGATGATCCCGACCTCCGGGTGGCCATCTTCACCGGCGCGGGCGAGCGGTTCTTCTCCGCCGGATGGGACCTGGCCGCAGGGGCCGAAGGCGAGGCCTACGAGAGCGACTTCGGACCGGGCGGCTTCGGCGGGTTCGCGGAACTACCGGACCTCAACAAGCCCGTCATCGCCGCGGTGAACGGCATGGCGGTCGGGGGCGGATTCGAGCTCGTGATGGCCGCGGACCTGGTGGTGGCTGCGGAACACGCCACCTTCTTCCTGCCCGAGGCCTCGATCGGGCTGATCCCCGATGTGGGATCCGTCCTGCTTCCCAGGTTGCTGCCGGCCCCGCTGGCCAACGAGGTGCTCCTGGCAGGGCGCCGATTGGACACCGAGGATCTCCATCGATTCGGCCTGGTGAACGAGGTAGTGCCCGGGACGGATCTCATGAACGCAGCGCACGACCTGGCCGACCGGATCGCAGCCCACGCCCCGCTGGCTGTCGCCGCCATCCTGGACATCGGCCGCCGGAGCGACGGCCTGCCGGCATCCGCCGCGCTCCATGACCTACGTTCCGGCGCGGTCGAGACCTACCTCAAGATGCTGGATTCGGAGGATGCTGAGGAGGGACTGCGAGCGTTCGCGGAGAAGCGCGACCCGGTCTGGAAAGGTCGCTAGCCCACACGCGCCACACCGGCGTCGATCGCCCTACACGCCGGGCCCAGAACATCAGGTACCGGTACGAGTTAACGTCCCCTCTCACTACCATGTGAGCGGACACCGGACCCTATTCGGGGCATCTCCTGATCGACCCGGGTGGTTCGGAATAGCCACGGTGGCATCGCTGTTTTTGTCTGTACCCGAGCCCCTTCAAGGTACGTGCCTCATGAGATTGTCGACCCTCCCCGATCCCACTCCCGGCTCCGGCGGCACCACCAGGACCATCCTGGGATCGCGAGGCCTGCTCCTGGCCGTCCTCTTCGTGATGCTGGGGAACGGGATGATGAACCCCCTGCTCGGCATCAGGGCCGAACTGGAAGGCTTCTCGACCACCGCCACCGGCACGATCCTGGCGTTCTACTACGTGGGGTTCCTGGCGGGCGCGTGGATAACCCGGCGCCTGATGGTGGACGTCGGCCACATCCGCGTGTACGCCGCGCTGGCGTCGCTGGCATCTACCTCGACCCTCATCTACATCCTGAACGACTCCCCCGCCGTCTGGTCACTGGCGCGGCTGATCACCGGCTTCGCCATGAGCGGCCTATTCATCGTGGGAGAGAGTTGGCTCAACGAGGCTGCCACCAACCGGACTCGGGGACGCCTGCTCGCCATCTACATGGTGGTGCTGATGGGAGGGCTGGCGGCGGGCCAGATGCTGATCGTGCTGGGTGATCCATCCGGGATCGCCCTGTTCATCGCCGCCTCGATACTGGTGTCGATGGCGGTGATCCCGATCACGCTGTCGACCTCGCCGGCTCCCAGGCCGGTGCTTCCCGGCAAGCTCCCGGTCGCCCAGGTGTGGCACGCCGCGCCCCTGGGAATTCTCACCTCCTTCAGCCAGGGCACCGCGGTAGCGGCTTTGCTGACACTCGGCGCCGTGTTCGGCGCGAGATCGGGTATGAGCGTGGACCGGATCGCCTTGTTCACGTCCGCCGCCGTGGTCGGAAGCGTGGCGCTCCAGCCTGCCATCGGCGTGTTGTCCGACCGGATGGGACGGAGAAGGTTGATCCTGGGTACGGGCCTCGTGTGTGCTGGTGCGTGCCTAGCGATGGTTCAGGCCAACCCGCTCGGCTGGTGGGCGCTGGCGGTCTCCTTCGTGGTCGGCGGGCTGGCACTGAGCATGTACCCGCTAGCGCTCAGCCACATCAACGACCGGGTCCCTCCAGGGTCGGCCGTCGGAGTCAGCACCGTGCTGTCGCTCGCCGCCGGAATCGGCGCCGTCATCGGTCCGATCGCCGGCGCGCAGGTCATGGACGCTTTGGGACCCGCCGGCCTCTACTGGTTCGTAGGCGTCCTGTTCCTCGTCACCGCCCTGTTCAGCCTCTTCCGGATCTTCACCCGGGAAGGCGTGCCTGCGGACAAGCGGCGGCCGTTTGCCCTGGTTCCGGCCCGTGCCGGCACGGTCATCGTGCAGATGGCACGCCGGATGCGGCAGCCGGGCGAGAGGACGGCCCGCAGCGGGACCGGTAGGAACAAACGAGCGCCCGGCCACAAGGAGTGAGCGCGTCCTGGTGGTCAGCCGGTGCCTGCCGGTGCCTCCATCGTCACATCACGGGCACCGCGAGGTGGCAATGCCACCGACCAGGTGGAGTTCTCGGGTATCAGCCCTGGCAGCCCAGCAGGTTGTCGACCGCCGGCCGGATGCCGAGCCGGTAGCTCGACACCTCGCCATCGTCGATAGCGAAGTAGATGCGGTAGTCGGCATCCGCCTCGTCGTTGGGAACGAAGGCCAGGGCCTGGCCCTCCGACACGGCGTCGTTGGCCTGCTGGATGTTGTCGGGGTAGACCTCGCGCACGCTGGATTCGGGAGTGCCGATCCTGACGCCCGAACGGGTGGCGATCACGCTGGGAGCGTTGATCTCGACGCGGACGACGGCCCCGTCGACCACCATGAAGGCCACGCCCGGCAGGCCGGCGCCGGCGGTCACGTAGTAACAGTTGTCGGTCGATGCCCGGCCGAAGTCCTGGGAAAGCGACAACCCGGAGGCGGCAACGGCTTCCTCTACCGTCATACCCAACGTGACCGGACCCAGCGCACGCAGAGTCACGACGTCGTCGCTGGTCAATTCCGCAGTGCCCGTGGACGGGGCCGCAGTGGTGGCGGTGGTCGTCGTGGCCACCTCTTCGGCCAAGGTCACCGCTACCTCCTCGGTGGCGACCGTTCCCGACGTCCCGGAGTCGTCTGGGGAAGCAGAAGCCTGAGCCGAGGTGGTGGTGACCAGGCTGGTGGTGGCGGTGACCCCTGCGGAGGCCTCGGTGGTCTCGGGAGGAGTGTCCTCGCCTCCACCGCACGCCGCCATGACCATAGCCATTGCTGCTACTAGTAACGCCCGCTTTCTCAAGACATCTCCTTCAGACAGCCAGCAGACCCGATCCCAGTCATTTCGACATGCGAAAACCCGCCGCCCCGCCCGATTTTCGCGTTCTGGGCATCAATACGCTAACAGCATCGGACAACAAAACTATCCCTTTCTTCGATTTTCACTCTCGAAACCTGCGGTGAGCGTCGGAGGAGGCTCCACGATGAGCCGGACAGGCAGGCTGACTACTCGCGAACCCATATCGCCAAACCCCGGCACTCGCCGCCGAGGAGGTCGCGCAGAAACCCCGCCTCCCGACCATCGACGGTCAAATCCCACCGGGCCTTGATCGCAATCCACCAAGCAACGTAATCGCACCTGTGATCGGCATTGGGCGGCATCCATTGCGCCGGGTCACCGGCGCCCTTGGCCTCGTTAACGGCGGCCGTAACCGCAGCGAGGCCGTCAAGGTCGTTGGCGAAGGCCCGCCTGCGACCGGGGTCCCACGCATGAGCACCCGAATCCCATGCTTCCTGCAAGGGCACCACATGGTCAACGTGTATACCGGCCGGCGATCCTTCTACCCACGTATCGTCATACACCGAGTACCAAACGCCCGACACGATGCGGCATTCCGGACCGCTACCCGGTCGGAGGCCGGAATAGGCGTCCCTCAGAAGAACCTCCCGGCGGGTATCACATCCGTCCGCGTCCTCGTCCGTCCAATGGACGAACAGGTCCCGGTCATACCCGTCCCATCGTTCACGGGCAACCACCAAACCTTCGAGAATGTCGACCGCCCGAACCTGGATCCGGATACTGCCTTCGGAGCGAAGGGAAGCCGCGAGGGAGTGCGCAGACGCATCAGCGCCGCTATCCGGGCCGGACCCGCCGCATGCGACCGCCAGGAGGCTCACCAGGATGAGAGTGGGAAGCAGATGGCCGGGCCGTCGGGGCCGCCGGTCGGAGAATGTGGGCGCTACTGGGATCGAACCAGTGACCTCTGCCGTGTGAAGGCAGCGCTCTCCCGCTGAGCTAAGCGCCCGGGGGCAGCAAGTGTAGCCGTGCCTGGTGGGTTCGCCGCGCCGGATCGGAGATGAATTGTCATTGCCCATAACCCCATCTATAACCTCTTCCTATGACACGGACGGAGCGAGCGCCATCAGCCTGACGCGCCAGGAATTCGAGCAGATCGTCGATCGGGTCCTCGATGAACTACCCGGCGACATCGCCGGCAAACTCGACAACCTGGTGGTCGTGGTCGAGGAACGGCATCCCCAAGGCGAGGATCTCCTCGGCCTGTACGAAGGCATCTCGTTGGCCGACCGGGGCATGGACTATGCGGGCGTGCTACCCGATCGGATCACCATCTATATGGACAGCCACATCGAGATGGGACTCGACCGGATCGGCACGATCGAGGAAATCCGCCGGACGGTCCTGCACGAGATCGGTCATCATCTGGGCATCGACGACGCCCGATTGTCGGAACTGGGATGGGTCTAGGAGGTGCCAAGAAACGAGGGAGATAGCTTGGTGCAAGTCCGCTGACCTCGGGGGTGTTAATCGCCCGTCGGACCTACCTGGACGGGTCGGCACGTTCTGGGAGGGTGCCCAAAAGACGGGATGGAGGGTTGGCCCGTTATGCCTTGACCTGGGGTTTCCTTGCCGGATGACAGGCCAACCGGACGTTCTCGGTATCCCTACATGCGCCGCGTGCGCTTGATTCCCGACGCCTTTAGTACCCTGGCGGGTACTCCCACCTCACGCCACGTGTGGTAGCTGATCTGGTTGCGTTCGGAATACGAAACCACTACCCCGATGAAATCTGCCTCCAGGGCGTCAAAGTCGATCGAGGTGTCCACATCCTTGAGCTTGTCCTCCGTGTCGAAACGCTTTTGGATCAGCTTGACACGCCGCAGGAGGTTGTCCTCGTTGGCGATATCATCGCGCAACTTCTCGATCTTCTGCTCCAAGACTTTGGCGCGCGCCGCGCCGCCGGGCTGACCGGCCTCCAAAGCCTTCAGATACCTCGTGACTTTGGCGGCTTCGCGCTTGCCCTTCGCAAGAGCCGCCTTGTGGTCTTCGCCCATCGGCATGGAAAACTCCCTTTCTGGCCGGAAATACTCACCTGCCACATCCGATAGTAATCAAAGTCCTACCGTCCGTGGTAATGGAAGCTGTGCGCATCAGGCATGAATCAATCTTCGCACCGCAGTAGCTTAACGCAACCCGCTGCAGACAAAACCGAGAACACCTCCCTGCCATGTCATTGATAAACCGGCAGGTGAATAGGCATCTGGCCGTGGGCGCTACAGGATTTGAACCTGTGACCTCTTCCGCGTCAAGGAAGCGCTCTTCCCCTGAGCTAAGCGCCCCGAATCCGATGCATGCGAGGCGACGACCGGAATCGAACCGGTGTAGCAGCTTTTGCAGAGCTGTGCCTAACCACTCGGCCACGTCGCCGTACACCTGCGCCGGCCGGTTCGCACCGGTCCGGCCCGGGCTGGGAGCGGAAGACGGGGCTCGAACCCGCGACCTCAACCTTGGCAAGGTTGCGCTCTACCAACTGAGCTACTTCCGCGTGCCTCTCATTGTAGCGTCTGGCTGATCCCGAGCGACGGGCCGATCACCCCCGTGTTTCCCGCCAATCCCCTAGTGGTCTGTCTGTGTAATGGCGGTGTGGTATGGCGAGGCAGCGGTGTTCCT